>SVGO01000116.1 GCA_015056305.1 Clostridiales bacterium
TCCGACGACCCGGTCATGCGTGGCATGGTTGAGAACCTCGGCGCGAACCCGACCATCGTTTCCTTCACCGAGCTGTACTCTGCTCTGCAGACCGGCGTCGTTGACGGCGCTGAGCAGCCGACCGCGAACTATCGTTCCGGCGCGTTCCCGGAGGTCGCTCCGCACTTCATCCTGGACGGCCACACCCTGGGCGCCATCCAGCTCGTCATCACCGACAACGGCTGGAACAAGCTCAACGAGCAGCAGCAGGCTTGGATCATGGAAGCTGCGCAGTATGCTTCTGACTTCAACGCTGAGCTCTCCGCCGGCGAGGAAGCCAAGGTTCTCGAGCTGCTGAAGTCCGAGGGCGTCTCCGTCGTGGAAGTTTCCGCCGAGGAGAAGGCCGAGTGGGCCGCTGCCTGCGCGAAGACCATCGAGGCGAACACCAAGTCTCAGGCTGCGCTCTATCAGCAGATCCTGGATATGCAGTAATTTCGGTTTCTGCTAAGCCCGGTAAACTCATGAAGTAACCACGTGGGGGTGCGGGGATTGCCTCGCACCCCTTCGATTTTTGATGCTAAGAGATCTTAACACGAAAGGACTTGAAAGTCATGCCTAAGATTTTCAACACCCTCGATAAGATCAGACCTGTTTACGACTGGACTTACAAGATCGTCATGTTCATCTGTAAGATCCTGCTGATCGTGGATATTCTGATCACGACGATGGCTGTTCTGGGCCGCTATGTTCCGTTCATTCCGGACCCGGCCTGGTCCGAGCAGGTTGTTCTGACCTGTATGGTCTACATGACCGTCCTCTCCGCCACGCTGGCGATCCACAAGAATGCGCACATCCGCATGACCGTTTTTGACCAGTACCTCCCGGCGAAGGTTGTCAAGGTTCTGGACGTCGTCTCCGACATCGCGGTCATGATTCTGGGTGTCATCCTGCTCGTCAAGGGCATCGAGGTCTGCCAGTCTCCGCTGGCGAAGTTCGGCAAGTACGAGTCCATGCCGTGGCTGAGCCGCGTATGGATGTACATCCCGATCCCGCTGGCCGGCGGCTCCATGATCATCTTCGAGCTGGAGCAGCTCTACGAGCACATCAAGGCTTTCTTTGTGAAGGAGGTGGCGTAAGTGAATCCTGAAATCGTTTCTACGATCATCCTCCTCGGATCCTTCCTCGTCATGATTTTCCTGCGCTTCCCGATCGCGTACGCCGTTGGTCTGTCCACCGCGATCTGCCTGGTTTCCCAGGGTCAGGCGCTGGTCACCCTGCCGCAGCAGATGGTTAAGGGCATCTGGTCCTACTCGCTGATGGCGGTTCCCTTCTTTATCACCATGGGCGTGCTCATGGGCTCCGGCGGCATCTCCGACAAGCTGATCGCTCTGGCGAACTCCCTGGTCGGCTGGATGCGCGGCGGCCTGGCGATGGTGAACGTCGTTGCGTCCTACTTCTTCGGCGGCATCTCCGGTTCCGCGTCTGCGGACACCGCTTCCCTGGGCTCCATCCTCATCCCGATGATGGTCAGTGAGGGCTATGACGACGACTTCTCGATCGCCGTCACCATCACCTCCTCCTGTGAGGGCCTGCTCGTTCCGCCGAGCCACAACATGGTCATCTATGCCACCACCGCTGGCGGCATCTCCGTGGGCAGCCTGTTCCTGGCCGGCTATCTGCCGGGCGCGCTGCTTGCCGGCAGCCTGATGATCGGCTCCTACATCATTTCCGTCAAGCGCAACTACCCGAAGGGCAAGCCGTTCAGCCTGAAGTCCTTCATGAACCAGCTCAAGACGTCTATCTGGGCGCTGGCTGCCATTATCATCGTCGTCTTCGGCGTTGTCGGCGGCGTGTTTACGGCGACCGAGTCTGCGGCTATTGCGGTTATCTACTCCCTGTTCGTGGCCGTGTTCATCTACAAGGGCCTCGACTGGAAGGGCGTGTGGAAGAGCCTCGACCAGTGCGTTGAGACCCTGGCCATCGTTATGATCCTGATCGCGACCTCCTCTGCGTTCGGCTACTGCCTGACCACCCTGCACGTGCCGACCATGGCCGCGAATCTGATCACCGGCATCTCCTCCAACCCGATCGTCATCGCGATCATGATCAACCTGATCCTGCTGATCCTGGGCATGATCATGGACATGGCTCCGATCATCCTGATCGCGACCCCGATTCTGCTGCCGGTGGCCCAGTCCATCGGTATCGATCCGATCCAGTTCGGCATCATGGTTATCCTCAACTGCGGCATCGGCCTGCTGACCCCGCCGGTCGGCTCCGTTCTGTTCATTGGCTGCGCTGTTGGTAAGCGCCCGATGGATAAGGTCGTTAAGGAGACCCTGCCGTTCTATCTGTGCATGATCCTCGCGCTGCTGCTGATCACCTTCATCCCGAGCATCTCCCTGCTCGTGCCGAAGGTTCTGGGCGGCTACACCACGACTGCTGTGGGCGTTCTGGGCATGCTGTAACGAGCGTTCCGCTCGACCTTCTTCCGACACAGGTTTCCGGTTGGATACACTGTGCCGGGCGAGGCCGGCGGTCTGCAAGACACAAACAAAGAGCTTCCGGATATCCGGAAGCTCTTTTCTGTATGCGAAAGGGAGGAGCAGAGCCCCTCCCCTACAAATGTAGATTCGATGTAGTTCGCGGGCGGATGATATCCGCCCCTCCATAGCTGCTTGAAACAGCCACGAAGCGAAGAAGGGTGCAGGGAGAAATCCCTGCCCGGGGCTTGGGGCGGGCAGCCCCAACGTTCCCCGATTCCTTAGTGCTTCTTCTTGCCGCTGGCGTAGCTGCTGGTGAACTTGAAGTTGTTGCCCGGGAGAATGGCGTTGACCACGATACCGGTGATCGCGGCGACGGCCAGACCGGAGAACTTGAGGGTCACAGCGCCGACGTTGAAGACGATCGCGCCGACGGAGGAGAAGGTGATGCCCAGCGCCAGGGACATGATCAGGGAGACGACGATGACGTTGCGGCTCTCGGCGAGATCCACGTGGTTCTCAACCAGGTTGCGCACGCCGATCGCAGAGATCATGCCGTAGAGGATCAGGGAGACGCCGCCGATGGTGCCTGCCGGCATCGCGGAAACGAGCGCCGCGAACTTCGGGCAGAAGGAAGCGAGGATCGCGAAGACGGCGGCGATGCGGACCACGCGCGGGTCATAGACCTTGGTCAGCGCGAGCACGCCGGTGTTCTCACCGTAGGTGGTGTTCGCCGGGGCGCCGAAGAGGGAGGCCAGCGCGGTCGCAAAACCGTCGCCCATCAGGGTGCGATGCAGGCCCGGATCTTCGATGAAGTTCTCGCCGACGGTGGAGGAGATGGCGCAGATGTCGCCGATGTGCTCGATCATGGTCGCGAAGGCGATCGGCATGATCGCGATGATCGCAGAGATCAGCAGGTTGGTGTCGCAGTTGCCAAAGAGGGAGAAGACGGTGTTCTCGAACTTGACCGGCAGACCGATCCAGGCGGCGGAAGCCACGCCGGAGAAGTCCACATGGCCCAGCAGGGCGGCGAAGATGTAGCTCACCAGAACGCCCATGAGGATCGGGATGATCTTGAACATGCCCTTGCCCCAGATGTTGAAGACGACGACAGTGACGATCGCCAGCAGCGCCACGGCCCAGTTGCCGGTGCAGTTGTTGATCGCGGAGTTCGCCAGGGTCATGCCGATGCAGATGATGATCGGACCGGTGACGACCGGCGGGAAGAAGCTCATGACCTTGTCGGTGCCGAAGCTCTTGACCAGAGCGGCGAGCACCATGTACAGCAGCGCAGAGCAGGCCACGCCCACGCAGGCGTACGGCAGCAGCGCGGCCTCACCGTTCGGGGCGATGGCGGCATAGCCGGCCAGGAACGCGAACGAGCTGCCCAGGAAGGCCGGAACCTTGCCCTTGGCCAGATAATGGAACAGCAGCGTGCCCAGACCCGCAAAGAGCAGGGTTGCGGAGACGCTCAGGCCAGTCAGCGCCGGAACGAGAACCGTCGCGCCGAACATGGCGAACATGTGCTGCAGGCCCAGAACCAGCATCTTGGGCATGCCAAGCGTGCGGGCGTCGCGGATACCTTGATTCTCCATGATATAGACTCCTTTGTATGAAGTTTTGTCGCGCACCACTTGCAGATGCACTGTTGGCTATTATACGTTAATCTTTTAAGAAATACAAGTGCCGACTTGCTTTTCTATTGTCTTTTGACGAAAAAAAGGTTACAATATAAGATAGAATGTGACGTGATATGCACACAAAGGGAGAGGATCATATATGGGTTATATTGCTGGTATCGGCGCAGCGAATGTAGATATCCGCGGCAGAAGCGAGCGCAGGCTGATCATGGGGGATTCCAATCCGGGCACGCTGTATACGACGCTGGGCGGCGTATGCCGCAATATCTGCGAGAATCTGGCGCGCCTGGGCAGCAATGTGAAGCTGGTGACGGTCGTTGGCGATGACGAAAACGGCCGCAGCATTCTGCGCGGATGCGAAGCAGCAGGCATTGACGTAAGCCATACGCGCGTGCTGGAGGGCGAGCGTTCGTCGAGCTACATGTCCATCCTGGATGAAAAGGGCGACAAGGTGCTGGCGATGAGCGACGTGCATATCGTCAAGCGTCTGGACGAAGATTTTGTCGAGGCTGCGCGCGTGGTGCTGAGCAATGCGGATATCGTCGTATGCGACGGCAACCTCTCTAAGGAAACGATTGCGCGGCTGACGGAGGTCTGCCTCGCGCCGCTGTATCTGGATCCGGTATCCAGCACATGGGCGAAGGAGATTGCGCCGTATATCGGCTATTTTGATACGGTGAAGCCCAACCGCATGGAGCTCGCTGCGCTGACGGGCGTAAATACGGACACGATTGCGGGCGTGATGCATGCGTGCGACGTGCTGATCAAGAAGGGCGTGCGCCGCGTGTTTGTGTCCCTTGGCAAAGAGGGCATGATCTATCGCGGCCGCCGCGAGGGTACGGTGCATCGCATTGCGCGCCCGTTCCCGGATATTGTGGATGTGACCAGCGCGGGCGAGGCAGCGATGGCTGGCATCGTCTGGGGCAGCCGGCAGGGCATGACGGCGGATGAGATCGTCTGCACAGCGATGGCGGCGGGCATGATCGCGATCTCCTCGCCGGATACCATCAGCGCGGATATGAGCGCGGAGAAGATCGAGGAGATCATCCGGGATTATATCGCGTGAGGAGAATCAAGGAGAATAAACCTTAAAACCGGCGCGAGACTGGAGCCTGCCGCCGCCAGTGGCGGAAGCAGGCAGGCGGAACGTCGGGAGCTGCAAGGAGTGCTTGCGCGACTATGCAAGCGACCTCGAAGAAGGGGTCAAGGGGCGAAGTCCCTTGTCTGGAGTTTGGGGATGAAATCCCCAACGTAACCCGTTGAAAAAGAAAAAGCAAGAATCTCAGAGGAGCCGATAGGCGACAGTTGAGATTCCGGTACAGTTTCGAAAGGATCTCTACAATTAGTACAGAGATTCTTCCGAAGTGTATCAGAATCAAAAGCGTCGCCTTCGGCTCCTGTTTGATTCTTGCTTATTGGCGCTTCGCGCATGGGTTACGTTAGGGCTGCCGCCCTAAGACCTGCCTGAGGGGCATCGGTCCGGGAAGCCCGCATAGTCGCAATGTCCCATTGCTCCTTGCGGTTTCCCACGCTCCGCCTCGCTCATTGCGCCCACTGGGCGCGCTCGGCTCCGGTGCCCCAGACCCCTTCTTCGCTTCGCGCGGTTTTAAGGATTTATCTTAGCGGACGAAGTTCGTCCACTTCCGCTGGGCCTCCGGCTTCGGCGGCTCAATACCATGCTCCTTGGCGATGGCGAAGCTCTTCATCATCCAGGCGAGATTGCGGCCGAGCTGACGCATAATTTGCAGGCCCTCTTCGTCCTGCTCCACCTGCTCGGGTGTGCTGCCGTGCACCATCGGCCAGTACTGGCTGGAGGCAATGGGCATGCCGGAGATGGTGAAATACTTGTTCAGCTGGTCGATGGCGGCAGTCGTGCCCGCGCGGCGCGCAGAGACGATGGCGGCGGCAGGCTTGGTGCGCATCACGCGCGAACCGCAGTAGAACATCCTGTCCATCAGGCTCGTGATGCTGCCGCCAGCGCTGGCATAATGCACCGGAGAACCGAAGATGAAGCCGTCCGCTTCTTCGCATTTCTCCAGCACGCGGTTGACCGCATCGTCGTCATACACGCAGCGATTCTTCTTCATCTTAGAACACGCGCCGCAGCCCGTGCAGCCGCGAACGGGCGCAGTGCCCAGCTGGAAGATCTCGGTCTTGACGCCTTCCTCGTGCAGCACGCCCTCGATCTCGCAAAGCGCCCGATAGGTGCAGCCGCGCTCATGCGGGCTGCCGTTGATCAGCAGAACCTTCATATTTCAGAATACCATCCTTTCGGCATGAAAATGCTTCCTCTATTATACGCGCAAAGGGATGCGCCGTGCAAGAAGATTGAATCAATCGGGATGAACGGCTGAACTTTTTGTGAAAAAACCAAATATGCCTTGAAGCTTGAAATCAAATCCTGTATAATATAGGCACACAAATTGCTTCTATTACGGAGGAGGATTTCATATGGGCGCTACCCTTCTGATCATGGCTGCGGGCATGGGCTCGCGTTACGGCGGCAACAAGCAGGTTGACGGTCTCGGCCCGAACGGCGAGATCCTGATGGAGTACTCCATCTATGACGC
>SVGO01000117.1 GCA_015056305.1 Clostridiales bacterium
CCCACACCTGCAACCTCAACTGCTCCTACTGCTTCGCCAGCCAGGGCAAGTATCACGGCGACCGCGCGCTGATGAGCTTCGAGGTCGGCAAGCGCGCGCTGGACTTCCTCATCGAGCATTCCGGCAAGCGCCGCAACCTTGAGGTCGACTTCTTCGGCGGCGAGCCGCTGATGAACTGGGACGTCGTCAAGAATCTGGTCAAATACGCCCGCAGCGTCGAAAAGGAGCACGGCAAGAACTTCCGCTTCACGCTTACGACCAACGGCGTGCTCATCGACGAGGACGTGATCGAATTCTCCAATCGCGAGATGAGCAACGTCGTGCTCAGCCTCGACGGCCGCAAGGAGATCCACGACCGCCTGCGCGTGGACTATGCGGGCAACGGCAGCTACGAGCGCATCGTGCCCAAGTTCAAGCAGTTTGTCCAGTCCCGCGGCTCAAAGAACTACTACATGCGCGGCACGTTCACCCATGCCAATCCCGACTTCACCAAGGACGTCTTCCACATGGCGGACATGGGCTTCACCGAGCTGAGCATGGAGCCGGTTGTGTGCGCCGAGGGCGATCCCGCCGGATTGACCCCGGAAGACATTGAGGTCGTCAAGGATCAGTACGAGGTGCTGGCCTGCGAGATGCTCAAGCGCCAGAAGGAAGGCCGCCCGTTCACCTTCTATCACTACATGCTCGACCTGACCGAAGGCCCGTGCATCTATAAGCGCATCTCCGGCTGCGGCTCCGGCACGGAATACATGGCCGTTACCCCGTGGGGCGATCTGTATCCCTGTCATCAGTTCGTGGGCGAGGAAGCCTACAAGCTGGGCAACATCTGGGATGGCGTGACCAACACGGATCTTCGCGAGGAGTTCCGCGCGTGCAACGCCTATTCCCGCCCCGAATGCAAGGATTGCTGGGCGAAGCTCTACTGCTCCGGCGGCTGCGCGGCAAACGCTTACCATGCCACCGGCACCATCGCCGGCGTATACAAGCCGGGCTGCGAGCTCTTCAAGAAGCGCATTGAATGCGCGATCATGATGCGCGTGGCTGAGGACGCCGAAAGGAACAAATAAACCATCTTGCTTTGCAGGAGGAAACCATGAACACGCCCATTGCGGATTTTGTGCGGCGCTACGCCGCATCCGGCACGGCGCGTCTGCACATGCCCGGTCACAAAGGCCGGGCATTTCTTGGATGCGAGCCGTATGATATCACGGAGATCGCCGGCGCGGACAGCCTGTACGAAGCGGACGGCATCATCGCGCAGAGCGAAAATAACGCTGCTGCGCTCTTTGGCAGCGCGCGCACGCTGTATTCGACCGAAGGCTCCAGCCAGTGCATCCGCGCGATGCTCTATCTTTGCCTGAACTGCCGCGCACGCGGCGCAAGGCCTGTGATCGTCGCCGCGCGCAACGTACACAAGGCATTCGTCTTCGCCTGCGCGATGCTGGATTTTGAGATCATCTGGCTCTGGCCGGAAAGCATGTCCTCGCTGTGCGCGTGCGAGGTTTCACCTGAGGCACTCGGCAAGACGCTCTCCGGGCTGGATGCGCCGCCTGCCGCCGTCTACATCACCAGCCCGGACTATCTGGGCGGCACGGCGGATATCGCCGCGCTGGCGAAGGTCTGCCACGAGCACGGCACGCTGCTGGCCGTAGACAATGCGCACGGCGCGTATCTGCGCTTCCTCTCCCCTTCTCTGCATCCGATGGAGCTGGGCGCCGACATCTGCTGCGACTCTGCGCACAAGACGCTCCCCGTGCTTACCGGCGGCGCGTATCTGCACATCGGCAAGCATGCGCCGGCTGCCTTTGCGCAGCAGGCAAAGCAGGCCATGGCGCTCTTCGGCTCCACAAGTCCGTCGTATCTAACGCTCATGTCGCTGGATCTATGCAACGCCTATCTGGCAGATGGATATCCCCAAAGGCTTTGCGAAACGGTCGAGCGCATCAATGCGCTCAAGCAGCGGCTGACGGCGCGCGGCTGGCGCGTGCTGCCAGGCGATCCGCTGAAGCTGACGCTGGACGCCTGCGCGGCGGATACTACCGGCACCGCGCTTGCACAGATGCTGCGCGAAAACGGCATGGAGTGCGAGTTTGCTGATCCCGAGACGCTGGTGCTGATGCTCACGCCGGAGAACTCGGAGGAGGATTTAGCACGCCTGGAATCCGCGCTGGGCGAGAACCTGGCAGCAGCGCGGCCGTGGCCTGTGCTGCCTGCAGCAAAAGGCGAGCGCGTTCTTTCCGTACGTGAAGCGATGTTTGCGCCGCACGAGACGATTCCCGCGAAAGAAGCGCTGGGCCGCATTTGCGGCGCGCCGACCGTCGCCTGCCCGCCGGCAATTCCCGTGGCGGTGTCGGGAGAGATGATCACGAAAGAGGCGCTGGAGCTGTTTGCGCATTATGGGATTGATGAGGTTGACGTTGTGGCGGAATGATACTTAATGAGCAATATGGATATTTAGTTCACTAAGAATGTGATCGCCGCCTGCGGGCGGGACCTCATCCGTCACGGCTGATGCCGTACCACCTTCCCCAAAGGGGAAGGGCTCCTTACTACGCGGGTAATACAATCTTTGATTTAAAAGAAGCATTCCAACAAGATCTGCCTTCCCCTATGGGGAAGGTGGCAGTCCGAAGGACTGACGGATGAGGTCCCCGGCCGCAGCCGGATCATTCATGCAGACATTCTATCGAAGTGTATCAGAATCAAAAGCGTCGCCTATCGGCTCCTGTTTGATTCCCGCTTATCTTGCGCTTCGCGCATGGGAACGTTGGGCTGCCGCCCAAACCTGCTTGAGGGATTTCATCCCTCAAACTCCCTTCTTCGCTTCGCGGCAGCTTTAAGCCTTAATCACCTTTATCCCCCTTTTTCTCAACAACAAAGCGACTATCAGACCTCTCCGTCCGATAGTCGCTTTTTATTATCTGCCCGTAATTCGATCCCACAGATCGCCGAAATCATCCGCCAGCTCGTCAAGACCTGTCGCACGCGTCAGCCGCTCGCCCAGGCTCTTCACCTGACCGTAAAGCGTGTCGTCGTCGGTGATCTCCACGTCCGTCAGACCATCGTCCACCTTCTGCACCGCCTCAACGATCATCTGCTCCATCCGATCATCCAGACCAGCGCTGTACTGATCGTCAAACTCGACCGCAACCAGCACGCGGCTATCCGTGTCGATGACCGCTTCGGCGTCGTCGATCTCGCTGATGCGCTCAACCGCCTCTTCCACGCGCTCGGCCAGCCGATCCGCCTGCGCCGGCGTCATGCCGGATGCATTGCCGGAGCCGGCCATCATACTGTTGTCCATGGTGTCCGTTGTGCCGGACGCACCGGTCATACCGCCTTCGCCGGATCCATTGGACATGCCGCTTGAACCGACCGTACCATTCGTTCCGTTCATGCCGTTCGCCCCGGTTGTTCCGGTCGTTCCGTTCGCCGCGCCGCCTGCTGCGCCGGCGCCTGCGCCAGAAGCCTCCGTCGCGGTGCCTGCGCTCATTGTTGTCATCGGGCTGTTTGTCACGATCGGCGCAGCCGTCGCGGTCGTGCCGCTCGCATTTCTGGATGCGCAGCCGCTGAGAACCATGCCTGCCATGGCAATGCACAGCAGGATCATCAAACCTTTTTTCACTGGATTCGCCTCCTTGCCGCTATTGTGCGCCAGGGCAGGCAGATTCATCCGTGTCTTTTGCGGAAAAACCTGTTATTCGTCGTAGAATGTGCAGCCGCCGATAAACTCGCGCAGAATCGACGTCGGCGGGATTTCATCCTCATCGCTAAGATCCTTAAAGTAATGCAGGAATTTGCACAGCCGTCTCGAGCGCGTATAATACGGACTGTCTTTGCCGATTCCATGCAGCATCGGATAGGCGTATTTCTTGAGCACCGCGATCTCATAGAGCAGCGATGTATTGAACATCACATCCGCCCTTTCCTGGAATGGGAAGATGTATTTTTCCTCGCCCTCGCGCACCTTATCCCACATCTGCATCGTCTCCAGCGCGCTCGTCGCGCGGGTTCTGTGATCGCGCACCATGCGGCGCATCAGGCGCACATCCGTCGTGCGGATGCGATTGTGGCAGTCGAGATTCAGCTGCGTCAGCGCGCTGACATATACGCGGTACTTCAGCTCGCTGGGTATATCGGCGCTGAGCTTGTCGTTGAGTCCATGGATGCCCTCGACGATCAGGATATCATCATGCGAGACCTGCATCCTTTTTCCCTGCGGCTCCCGGCGCTTGGTATAGAAGGAATACTTCGGCACCTCGACCTCGCGCCCGTCCAGCAGATCGATCAGCTGCTCATTGAACAGCGGCACGTCGATCGATTCCAGGCATTCCAGATCCGGCTTTCCGTCCGGTCCGAGCGGCACATCCTCACGATTGCGATAGTAATTATCCAGCGAGATCGCCACGGGCCGCTTGCCGCTCACGCGCAGCTGAATCGACAGCCTGTTTGCAAACGTCGTCTTGCCGCTGGAAGACGGGCCCGCGATGAACACCACGCGCGCACCACGGGCAACAATACGATCCGCAATCTGCGCGATAGCGCGATCCTGCAGCGCTTCGCTCACGCGGATGAACGTGCGCGCATCGCCTCCGGCGATGATATCGTTGAGATCCGCCGCGCTCTCGCACTGAAGAATCCGCGAGTTCTCATTCGCCTCGGCATAGGTGCGCATGAGCTGCGGCCTCTCGGCAAAAGGCGCAGGCGGTCCGGTCAGATCGTCGCCCGGCAGCAGCAGCACCATGCCCGGATAATAAAACCTGAGCGCAAAGCTTTGAATTGCACCCGTAGACGCCGCCATATCGCCGTAGAAATACTCGCTGAGCCCATCGCAGGTATACACGTCGAAATGCTCAAACGGCCTGTATGCAAGCAGGCGCACGGTGTCCTCCTGCCCCTGCTGCTTAAAATACGCGACGGCCTGCTCTCTCGTCCAGCGGCTCTTTGTGATCGGCAGATCCTGCGCCGCGATCTCGTGCATGCGCTTTTCGATGCGCCGTACCAGCGCTGCCGTCATGCTCACGCCGGTTACATCCATATACACACCCTGACCGATGCTATGCTCAATGCGCACCGCTGCGCCGGGACAGATATCGCGCAGCGCCAGCAGCAGAATCAGCCTCGCGCTTCGCTCGTAGATGCGTCTGTCTTCTTCATGTTTCAGCATACCGTATTCCTCCTTATGGCTTATTTCAAAAAAGCACAAAGTCCTCCTATGAAGGAGGACTTTGAATCATTCTTCTGTAACGTATGCCGCTGCGCTCTTGCCTGCCAGCGCGCCGGTTGAAAACGCAATCTGCAGATTGAATCCGCCGGTATGCGCATCGACGTCCAGCACCTCGCCGGCAAAAAACAGGCCCGGCGCCAGCTTGCTCATCATCGTGCTCGGGTTCACTTCCCTGACCTCGACGCCGCCGCGGGTGACGATCGCCTCCTCAATCGGGCGTGTGCCCGTGACCAGAAGCGGGAGCGCCTTGAGGTTCTTGGCGATGGTCATGCGCTGCTCGCGCGTGATCTGGTTGATCGGCTGCTCCGGCGACAGGCCGCACAGCTGCGCGAACACCGGGCCCATGCGCGCGGGCATGAGCGTCACCAGGACAGAGCTGAGCTGCTTGCGCACATTCTCCTGGAATTCGCGCTGCAGCCGCAGATCCACCTGCTCGCTCGTGAGGCCGGGCTTCATATCCAGCGTCACCTGAACGGCAGAAAAGTCCTCCGGCATATGGCTGCTCAGTTCGATGATCAGCGGACCGCTGACGCCGAAATGCGTAAAGAGCATCTCGCCCAGCTCGTCGTATATTTTCTTTTTGCCCATCTGCGCGCTCACGCGCACATTCTTGAGCGACAGGCCCATGAGCAGCTTGGGCCATTTTTCATCGATCGTCAGGCCTACCAGCGAACCGCCAAGCTGCGTGATGGTATGCCCGTTTTCCTTGGCGAATGCATAGCCGTCGCCCGTAGAGCCCGTGGACGGATAGGACAGGCCGCCCGTTGCCACGATCACGGTCTTCGCGTACAGCGTGCCGCCGCGCTCCAACTCCAGGGCAAAGCCGCCCTCTTCCTTGAGGACGCGCCTGACGCCGGTATTGAGTTCAACCTGCACGCCGGCGTCTTTCATGCCGCGGGCAAACGCACGCGTCACGTCGCTGGCCTTGTCGCTCACGGGGAAGACACGGTTGCCGCGCTCGATTTTCGTCTGCGTGCCCAGCATCTCCAGCAGCGAGGTCACATCTTCGTAACCAAACTGGCGGACGGCTGCATTGAGAAACTTCGCGTTCCTGGGCACCTGCTTGAAAAAGTCCTCCGTATCGCAGGCATTGGTCACGTTGCAGCGTCCCTTGCCGGTGATATAGATCTTCTTGCCCAGCTTCTCGTTCTTCTCCAGCAGCACAACCTGCGCGCCTGCCCAAGCGGATTGCAGCGCGGCCATCATGCCCGCCGCACCGCCGCCGATGACGACGACATCAAGCCTTGTCTTTGCCAACATAGACCCTGTATTCATCCCAGATTCCTTCCATCAGACGGAAATGCTCGCTCAGCT
>SVGO01000118.1 GCA_015056305.1 Clostridiales bacterium
TGAATGGAGGAATACCCCATGGCGAAAATGACTGTTGAAGACATCAAGGTCTCTGGCAAGAAAGTGCTCGTGCGCTGCGACTTCAACGTCCCGATGAAGGACGGCAAGATCACCAACGACAAGCGTATCGTTGCGGCCCTGCCGACCATCAAGAAGCTGATCGCGGACGGCGGCAAGGTCATCCTGTGCAGCCACCTCGGCAAGCCGAAGAACGGCCCGGAGGCGAAGTTCTCCCTGGCTCCGGTTGCTGAGCGTCTGTCCGAGCATCTCGGTCAGCCCGTTGTCTTCGCCGATGATGATACTGTCGTGGGCGAGAACGCCAAGGCTGCCGTTGCCGCGATGAAGGACGGCGACGTCGTGCTGCTGCAGAACACCCGCTTCCGCAAGGAAGAGACCAAGAACATCGAGACCTTCTCCAAGGAGCTGGCTTCCCTGGCCGACTGCTACGTGGACGACGCGTTCGGCTCCTGCCATCGCGCGCACTGCTCCACCGCGGGCGTGACCGAGTACCTCAGCCCCTGCGTTGCCGGCTATCTGATCGGCAAGGAGCTGTCCATCATGGGCAAGGCTCTGGAGAATGCGGACCGTCCGTTCGTCGCCATCCTGGGCGGCGCGAAGGTTGCTGACAAGCTCAACGTCATCGAGAACCTGCTGGAGAAGGTGGATACCCTGATCATCGGCGGCGGCATGGCCTACACCTTCCTCAAGGCTCAGGGCTACGAGATCGGCACCTCCCTGCTGGATGAGACCAAGATCGACTACTGCAAGGACATGCTCGCCAAGGCTGAGGCCAAGGGCGTGAAGATCCTGCTGCCGGTCGACACCGTGTGCATCAAGGAGTTCCCGAACCCGATCGACGCCGTGGTTGAGACTGTTGTGGTCGATTCCACCGCGATCCCGGCTGACATGATGGGCTGCGACATCGGCCCGAAGACCGCCGAGCTCTACGCCGAGGCTGCCAAGGCTGCCAAGACCGTTATCTGGAACGGCCCGATGGGCGTGTTCGAGAACCCGACCCTCGCCGCGGGCACCCTGGCTGTCGCCAAGGCGCTGGCCGAGTCTGAGGCGATCACCATCATCGGCGGCGGCGACTCTGCTGCGGCTGTCGAGCAGATGGGCCTGGGCGCTCAGATGACCCACATCTCCACCGGCGGCGGCGCCTCCCTGGAGTACCTGGAGGGCAAGACCCTGCCGGGCGTTGCGTGCCTGGACGAGAAGTAATGAATCCGCACAGGTCTGCTTCGCATACCTGCACGGAATGATTACATCGTTTTCCTGTGCGCTGCGCGCACGGCCGGAAAACGATACAGGAAGCGGCTTGCAGCCGCTCCTCGCACCGCGCATGTCGCTGCTGCGGATTTCATATGAAGGGGACACCCCTTCATACATCCCCGGAGCGCGATAAGCAATTATGCAAAACTGCCCCGGTCGGCCTTGGGGCCGACCGGGGCTTAACTTATGATTCAGATTAAAGGAGACTTAACATTATGCGTAAGCCGATCATTGCTGGCAACTGGAAGATGAACAAGACCCCGTCCGAGGCCGCGGCGCTCGTCACCGAGCTGATCCCGCTGGTGAAGGACGCCTGCTGCGACGTCGTCGTGGGCGTGCCGGCGGTCAACTTTGCGGCCGTTGCCGAGGTTATCAAGGGCACCAACATCAAGCTGGGCGCCCAGAACATGCACTGGAAGGCCAACGGCGCCTACACCGGCGAGCTGAGCGCTGCGATGCTCAAGGAATGCGGCGTGGAGTACGTCATCCTCGGCCACAGCGAGCGCCGTCAGTACTTCGGTGAGACCGACGCGACCGTGAACCTGCGCACCCTGGCCGCCGTTGAGGCGGGCCTCACCCCGATCATCTGCGTGGGCGAGAAGAAGGAAGAGCGCGAGGCGGGCTACACCAACGCGCTGGTTGCCTATCAGACCCTGATCGCCCTGACCGGCCTGACCGCCGAGCAGGTGAAGAACGTGGTCGTCGCCTATGAGCCGGTTTGGGCCATCGGTACCGGCCTGACCGCCACCGACGAGCAGGCCAACGAGACCATCGGCGTTATCCGTGAGGCCATCCGCGGCGTCTACGGCGATGCTGCCGACGAGGTCCGCATCCAGTACGGCGGCTCCATGAACCCGAAGAACTGCAAGGGTCTGATGGCTCAGCCGGAGATCGACGGCGGCCTCATCGGCGGCGCGTCCCTGAAGGCTGTCGACTTCTCTCAGGTTGTGAATTTCGACAAATAAGCGGCCAGTGGCCGCCTCCCCTTGCGCTTCGCGCCTGTTTTAAGGCGGAGCGTTCGGGCGGAGGGCCCTCCGCTCCTGCTGCGCGCGAATACGTGCAGACAGAATTGATATGCAATATGTAGGGGCGGGGCTCTGCTCCGCCCTGATTTCAATGACAGAAGGAGTTTTTACCATGTCCAAGAAACCCGTTCTGCTTTGCATCATGGACGGCTACGGCATGCCGGGTACCGCCGAGGGCAATGCCATTGCCGCGGCGAACAAGCCGAATCTGGATGCGCTGTTCGCGTCCTGTCCGTATACCACCATCGACGCCTCCGGCATGGCTGTCGGCCTGCCGAACGGCCAGATGGGCAACAGCGAGGTTGGCCACACCAACATCGGCGCGGGCCGCATCGTCTATCAGCAGCTGACCCTGATCACCAAGTCCATCATGGACGGCACCATGAAGACCAACGACGTCCTCGTTCGCAACATGAAGGCCGCCATCGACGCCGATAAGGCGATCCACTTCATGGGCCTGCAGGGCACCGGCGGCGTGCACAGCCACATCGAGCACCTCTTCGGCCTGCTCGACCTGGCCAAGCACCTGGGCGCCAAGAAGGTCTATGTCCATGCGATCATGGACGGCCGCGACACCGACCCGAAGTCTGGTGCGGGCTTCCTCGCCGATCTGCAGAAGAAGATGGACGAGATCCAGCTGGGCGAGATCGCGACCGTCACCGGCCGCTACTACGCCATGGACCGCGACTCCAACTGGGATCGTGTCGAGAAGGCGTACGCCGCGTTCGTCTACGGCGAGGGTGAGAAGGCTGCCAACTGGAAGGAATGCATGGAGAAGACCTACGAGGCGGGCGTGACCGACGAGTTCGTGCTCCCGTGCGTGACCTGCGAGGGCGGCCGCATCGAGGCTGGCGATACCATCGTCTTCCTCAACTTCCGTCCGGACCGCGCGCGTGAAATCACCCGTACGTTCGTGGACGACGAATTCACCGGCTTCGAGCGCCGCTTCGGCCGCTTCCCGGTGCAGTACGTCTGCATGGCCGAGTATGACAAGACCATGCCGAACGTCGAGGTCGCCTATCCGCCGGTTCCGCTGACCAACGTGCTGGGCGAGTATCTGGCTGCGAACGGCAAGACCCAGCTGCGCATCGCCGAGACCGAGAAGTATGCGCACGTGACCTTCTTCTTCAACGGCGGCCGCGAGGCGCCGTGCGAGGGCGAGGACCGCAAGGTGATCCCGTCCCCGAAGGTTGCGACCTACGATCTCAAGCCGGAGATGAGCGCCTACGAGGTTGCCGACGAGTGCGCCGAGCGCATCCGCAGCGGCAAGTACGACGTGATCATCCTCAACTTCGCCAACTGCGACATGGTCGGCCACACCGGCGTGTTCGAGGCGGCAGTGAAGGCTGTCGAGGCCGTCGACGCGTGCGTGGGCAAGGTCTGGGAAGCCACCAAGGAGATGGGCGGCTGCATGTTCCTGACCGCGGACCACGGCAATGCCGACAAGATGATGAACGAGGACGGCTCCCCGTTCACCGCGCACACCACCAACGTCGTGCCGTTCCTGGCCGCCGGCGTGGGCGATGTGAAGATGCGTAAGGGCGGCTGCCTGGCGGACATCGCGCCGACCATGCTGCCCTACATCGGTCTGCCGGTTCCCAAGGAAATGACGGGCACGAGCATCATCGAGGCGTAAGTATTCGTCGCCTGCAGGCGGGACCTCACCCGTCTCGCCTGCGGCGATCCACCCTCCCCATAAGGGAGGGTTTATTTTGTTTTGGAAATGTGGCGTTATGGTGAAATCGGAAAAACATGGGAAGAAATCATCTGCTGCGCACGTCATATGAGTGAAGATGAAAACAAGGAGGGTTTCCCAAAATGAACAAGAAGATATGCGCTGCGCTTTTGGCTGCGATGATGTTGTTTGGCTTAGGCGCCGCGGCGCTGGCGGAAGGCACGGTTGAGGATAACTCGACGATCACCGTGCAGGGCACGGCGCAGGTGCTGGTGGATCCGGATGAGGTGAGCGTGACGGCGAACGCGTCGGTGACGGCGGCGACAGTGGGCAGCGCGCAGGAGGAGATGAACCGCATTGTCGCCCTGGCGACGGACAAGCTGCTCGCGCTGGGCGTGCTGGACGAGGACGTAGTCACGAGCAATTATTCCTACTATCCGCGCTATAACTACGACACGAACACCGTGACGGGCTATGAGGCCAGCCACACGCTGGAGATCACCTGCCGCGACGTGGAGATGCTCGACAGCGTGATCGGCGCGCTGACGGACAGCGGGTTTGCACAGATTTACAGCGTGAATTACGACGTATCTACGCGCAGCGAGCTGTATCAGCAGGCGCTTGAGCTGGCGATTGCCCGTGCGGAGCAGAAAGCGCTGCGCATGGCGCAGGTGAGCGGCATGACGATCACGGGCATTGAGAGCATTATGGAAAATGGCGGATACAACGAGGGATACGCCGTGAATGTGACGGCGGACATGGGCGTGCTGCGCGGCAAGGCGGAGGGCACGGGTATCCGCTCGGGCAGCGTGGGCGTAAGCGCAGGCGTGACGGTCGTCTATCGGTCGAGCGGAAGGTGAGAAAAAGGGAGATAGTGCGCAGTAAGGAGACTTGAAACTGGCGCGAAGCGAAGAAGGGGTTCGGGGACAATGTCCCCGAGCGGGTTTTAGGGCGGCAGCCCTAACGTTCCCATGCGCGAAGCGCAAGATAAGCGGGAATCAAACAGGAGCCGATAGGCGACGCTTTTGATTCTGATACACTTCGATAGAATATCTGCGCAGAGCGCAACAGGCTACGCGCTGCGCTGGGCCCAGAAGGATGAGGGGGAAATTCGGATTTCCCCCTACATCCCTCTGGACTCCCATACCCCCCTTCCGAACGCCTGGGAGGTATAAGCGCCCAGAGGATCGAAGGTTCATTCTTGATGACCGCGGGCGAACGTTGTTCGCCACTGTAGTTTGGCGCAAGGGGGACGATCCCCAGGATCGACAATGAGGGCTTACGTAGCTTAGTATCCATATTGCGCAATAAAAGCCCCTCCGGTTTTCCGGAGGGGCTTCATAGCTAGATTGAAATTATTGGGGAATTACTTGCGCTGCAGGGTCGGCAGGTGCCAGATCTTGTCGTTGTACTCCTGAATGGTGCGGTCGGAGGAGAACACGCCGGACTTGGCGACGTTGATGATCTCCTTCTTGGTCCAGGCCTTCTGATCCAGATAGTCGTTGCCCAGACGGCGCTGAGCACCCTGATAGGAGCCGAAGTCCTTGAGCACCAGATACGGATCGGCCAGGCCGCCGTTGTCGGAGAAGACGAGCGCGCGGAAGAGGCCCTCGAACATACGCGGATTCTCCGGCGTCAGGCTGCCGTCGAAGAGCATGTTCAGCGCGCGGCGCAGCTCGGCGTTCTGCTCGTAGATATCCAGGCTGCGATAGGTGCCGGCGGCGTAGAGCGCCTCGACTTCCTTGGAGCGCATGCCGAAGATGTAGCAGTTCTCCTCGCCCACCAGCTCGGCGATCTCGACGTTCGCGCCGTCGAGGGTACCGATGGTCACGGCGCCGTTCATCATGAACTTCATGTTGCCGGTGCCGGAGGCCTCCTTGGAGGCGGTGGACAGCTGCTCGCTGACCTCGGAGGCCGGCATGAGCATCTCAGCGGTGGAGACGTTGTAGTTCTGCAGGAAGGCGATCTTGATCATCTTGCTCGCACGCGGATGCTTGGCGATCTTGTCGGCGAGCACGTTGATGAAGTGGATGATCTCCTTCGCGCGGCGATAGCCCGGAGCGGCCTTCGCGCCGAAGATGAAGGTGCGCGGCGCCATGGTGTAGTTCGGATCATCGCAGATGCGGTTATAGAGCACCAGGATGTGCAGCGCGTTGAGCAGCTGACGCTTGTACTCATGCAGGCGCTTGACCTGAACGTCGAACATGGTGTTCGGATCCAGCTCGAGGCCCTGATGGCGGTTGATCCAGCGGGAGAAGCGGGCCTTGTTCTCGTACTTGATCTTGGCAAAGGCCTCCTGGAAGGCGGCGTCATCCGCCAGCGGGAGCAGCTTCTCCAGCTCCATGGTGTCCTTGCGCCAGCCCTGGCCGATGGATTCATCCAGCAGGGCGGAGAGCGCCGGGTTGGCCAGCATCAGCCAGCGGCGCGGGGTGATGCCGTTGGTGATGGCCATGAACTTCTCCGGCATGATCTTGTAGTAGTCGGAGAAGGTGGAACGCTTGAGGATGTCGCCGTGCAGCTGAGAAACGCCGTTGACAGCGTGG
>SVGO01000119.1 GCA_015056305.1 Clostridiales bacterium
TGGTTGATGAAGATGCACACGCAGTTGGTCTTATTGACGATGCCCGTCAGCTTGCGCAGCGCCTGGCTCATCAGGCGGGCCTGCAGGCCCACGAACGCATCGCCCATCTCGCCGTCGATCTCGGCCTTCGGCGTCAGCGCGGCGACAGAGTCGATGACCACGATATCGATCGCGCCCGAGCGCACCAGCACCTCGCAGATCTCCAGCGCCTGCTCGCCGGTATCCGGCTGAGAGACGTAGAGCTCGTCGATATTCACGCCCAGCTTCTTGGCGTAGATCGGATCGAGCGCATGCTCCGCATCGATGAACGCCGCCACACCGCCGGCCTTCTGCGCCTCGGCGACGACATGCAGCGCAACAGTCGTCTTGCCGGAGGATTCCGGGCCATAGATCTCGATCACGCGGCCGCGCGGCAGGCCGCCCACGCCCAGCGCCATATCCAGATCCAGACAGCCGGTGGGGATCACCTCGATATTCTGCACGGGACGATCGCCCATGCGGATGATGGAGCCCTTGCCGAACTGCTTTTCAATGCCCGCCAGCGCCATTTCAAGCGCGCGCTTCTTCTCGCTGTTTTCCGTTTCTACGGCCGGAGCCGCCTTGGTGGTCTTCTTCGCTGCCATGTTGTATCTCCTATTCGTCATAATCTGAAGTCACAATCAGACTCTGTATTCCACGCCGCTTTGCAGCACTCCTTCCACCATCCTTCGGATGGTCCCCCTCCCTCAAGAGGGCGGCACCAAAGCCGCATATCAGAAACAAGAAGTCTCTTTTCTGAAAAGTTTCTTTGAAGGCTCCCTCATGAGGGAGCTGGCTGCCGAAGGCAGACTGAGGGAGTGACACAAAGCCGCTTTACCTGCAATCTCTGGGAATCCGAATCTCACGCGTTGATCGCCGCTCTTCGGATCATATCCAGCGCGCGCAGCGCCGACAGATTCCGGATTCTTTCGCGGCTGCCGGAAAGCTGCAGCTTCTCCACGCGCACGCCGTTTTTGTCCGCGCAGGCGACATATACAAGCCCGACCGGCTTTTCCTTTGTGCCGCCGCCCGGACCCGCAATGCCCGTAGTAGCAAGTACGATATCCGCGCCGCTGTTTTCCCGCAGGCCCTGCGCCATCTCGCGCGCCGTCTGCTCGCTGACCGCGCCATAGGCTTCCAGCGTCTCAGGCTTCACGCCGCAGTATTTGATCTTCGCCTCGTTGGCATAGGTCACATGCGCCTCGCCCAGCGCCGAGGAGATGCCCGGATAATTGACCAGCCGCGCCGCGACCAGTCCGCCCGTGCAGCTCTCCGCCGTCGCGACGGTAAGACCCTTTGCCGTCAGCTCGCGCCCGGCGGCCTCCTCCATGGAGCCTGAGGGTGTATCCAACACCGCATAGACATTTTCGCCCAGCAGCGCCTCAATCTCGCGCACAACAGGATAAACCTTTTCCAGCGCTTCATGCTCGCTCCCGCCGCGCGCGGTCACGCGCAGCTGGCATTCGCCCAGAGAGCAATACGGTGCGACGGTCACCTCGCCATCCGATTCGATCCATTTCGCGCACATCTGCGCGACCTGCGATTCGCCCAGGCCGTAGATGCGGATATAGCGCGAGGCGATGCATCCGCCGGTCATTTCGGCCAGCCTGGGATACACCTGCTTATCGAACATCTCCGCCATCTCATGCGGCGGTCCCGGCAGCTGAACGACCATCTTGCCGTCTTTTTCGATCAGGCATCCCGGCGCCGTGCCGCAGTGATTGGGCAGGATCACCGCGCCTTCGGCAAACATCGCCTGCCGCTTATTGTTTTCCGGACAGCTGCGTCCAAGCCGGTCAAAGTAACTCCGGATGGCCTGCCAGCTGTCCTCGTCGAATTTCATCTCAAGCCCCAGCAGCTGTGCAGCCATCTCCTTGGAGATATCGTCCTGCGTCGGACCGAGGCCGCCGGTGGTAATGACCACGTCGCTTCGCGAGAGCGCAAGCGCAAGCGTATCGCGCATCCGCTCGGGATTATCGCCCACAGCCTGATGATAATACACCGAGATGCCCAGGCTCTGCAGCCTCCGCGACAGATACTGCGCGTCGGTATCCAGAATCTGGCCCATCAGCAGTTCCGTGCCAATGGCGACGATTTCTGCGATCATGTCCACGCCTTTCTCGGGGACGCTGTCCCCGAACCCCTGGCAGGGACATCGTCCCTGCACCCTTCTTCGCTTCGCGCTTGCTTGAAGCCGCTTTGCGCTCGGGCGGAGCAGAGCCCCGCCCCTACAATTGTCTCTTCATATCGCTTGTAGGGGAGGGGTTCTACTCCTCCCCTTGCCGCTGCGTTCGTTCGGAGTTATATTACAGCTTCTTAATACCGCTAATCAGCCTCCCCTGAAAGGGGAGGTGTCGCACAGCGACGGAGGGGTTTTACTTCGCCCCACCGAGCACCGCTCGATTCTGCCACACGTACTCGATCATCGAATACAGCGTCATCGCCGCAGCGGCGAGCATCACGATATCCGTCACGATATTGCCGCTCGTCACCGTCAGCAGCAGCACCAGCGCCATCTGCAGCACGGTCTTGACCTTGCCGCTCATGCCGGCGGCGATCACATGGCCCTGCTCCACCGCGACAAGCCGCAGGCCGGAAACCACGAACTCGCGCGCGATGAAGATGATGCACGCGACCACATTCAGCCTGCCCATGGCGCAGAGCATAATGAACGCCGTATGGGTCAGCAGCTTGTCTGCGATCGGATCCATGAACTTGCCGAAGTTGGTGATCAGGTGATACTTGCGCGCGATCTTTCCATCCAGGGCATCCGTAATGGACGCGGCGGCGAACACGATCAGCGCGAGGAAATTCATGCCATATGCCAGCAGCACCAGATACACCGGCACCAGCACGATGCGCAGCAGCGTCAGCTTGTTGGGCAGGTTGAGTTCCATGATGCCCGAAATGATCTTTTTCATACGCGCTCTCCCATCAGGTCATACGCTTTCGCGCCGGTGATGCGGACGCTGATAAATGTGCCGATCTCGCACGGCTCTTCGCTTCCGAAATAGATGTTTCCGTCAATCTCCGGCGCTTCGAATTCGCTGCGGCCGACGTAGCGGCTGCCGCGCTTGCGCTCCACCAGCACGCGGCAGGTCGTGCCCACGCGCGCCTTGTTCTGCTCCAGAGAAATCCGGTGCTGCACGGTCATCAGCTCATCATAGCGCGCCTGCTTGATCTCCTCGTCGATCTGATTGTCCATATCCGCGGCGACGGTGCCCTCCTCCGGGGAGAAGGTGAACGCGCCCATGCGGTCAAACCTCGTCTTCTCGACGAAATCCATCAGCTCTTCAAAGTCCTCGTCCGTTTCGCCCGGGAAGCCGACCATCATCGTCGTGCGCAGCATCATGCCGCGCGCCTTGAACTTCTCGCAGACCTCGCGAATATGCTCGCTCGTGTCGGTGCGGTTCATGTCGTCGAGCACATGCTGAGAAATATGCTGCATCGGCAGATCGAGATAGTTGCACACATTGGGCAGACGCGCGATGGTGTCCAGCAGCCTGTCGTCCACGCGCTCGGGATAGCAGTACATCGTGCGCAGCCACTCGACGCCTTCAATCGCCGCAATCTCCTCGATGAGCTCCGGCAGCTTGCTTTTCCCGCCCATGTCGGTGCCGTAGCGGGTCGTATCCTGCGCAATCAGCGTGAATTCCTTCACGCCCTCGCTCACAAGGCGCTTCACCTCGGCGATGATGTCCGCCTTCGGACGGCTGCGGTAGCCGCCGCGGATCATCGGAATCGCGCAGTACGAGCAGCAGTTGTCGCAGCCCTCGCCGATGCGGATGTACGCGCTGTACTTCGGCGTGGTCAGCACGCGTCCAAACTCGAAGAAGCGTCCGTCGTCGTCGACATACACCGGCCTTGCGCCCGCGGTCGCCTCCTGGATCGCCTTATCCAGCTTTTCATATTCGTTGACGCCCATGATCACGTCCACCTCGGGCATCTCCTCGCGGATCGCCTCCGGATAGCGCTGGGCAAAGCAGCCCGTCGCCACCAGCAGGCGGCACTTGCCGGTCTGCTTGTATTCCGCCATCTCGAAGATGGTGGAGATGGCCTCCTCCTTCGCCGGCTGGATGAAGCCGCAGGTATTGACGATGATGACCTCGGCCTTTGCCGGATCCGCCACAATCTGGTAGCCGCGATCGCGCAGGAATCCAAGCGCCTGCTCGGAATCAACACGATTCTTGCTGCATCCCAGAGAAATGAGTCCTACTGTCGTTGCCAAAGCTTGATCTCCTTTATATGTCGCATCATGATGCATGTACATAAATTTGCGAGTTTATTGTATCATGGAAGATACGCAAATACAAGAAAAAGCCGCGCAGGTCAGCCATCCAATTTGATCCTGCGCGGCTTTATTATATCATATTTCAGGAAAAATTCAAGAACATTTGTTCGCATTTGTATTTATTTCTTTTTTCCCGATCTGCATCCTTTTCCAAACGAGCGCCTGAGCAAAAGCCGTCCCAGCCTGTATATTGTATACGCCGCAAAAAACGCCAGCACGCCGTATAGCCCTGCGACGACGTCGCCGAAGTCCATCCGGCCTGTGCCGGATATGCGCTGGCCAATTTCAATGGCAAAGCCCAGCACGGTCATAACGGTAAAGACGTAGATGAACGACACCGCCGTGATGCTCCACCGGGCCAAACGCGTAAACACCGCATGCACCGCAAAGAACAGCACCATCGCCAGCGCCGCCATGATAATAAAATGCAAATCCTTATCGCCAAGGCTCAATTCAAACCCGTCGTTGAGCCGCATCAGCGAATCATGCACCTGCGCCATGATCAGCGTCAGCTCCCGCAGCAGCATTTCAAACATGCGTATTCATCCCTCCCTTCGTAAATCCTCGGAAAAAGAGAAGCTGCCAAGCAGCGCTTCACGCTCTCTCAGCAGCTTCTGTAAATCATCAATATTCGATCTTCTTGGCAATGTAGGCAACGAGATCGTCGATGTGAACCTTCTCCTGCTCCATGGTATCGCGGTCGCGGACGGTCACCACGCCGGTCTCCTGGGTGTCGAAGTCGACGGTCACGCAGTACGGCGTGCCGATCTCGTCCTGGCGGCGATAGCGCTTGCCGATGGAGCCGGTCTCGTCATAGTCGACCATGAAGTGCTTGGCCAGCTTCTCGTAGACCTCAGTGGCCAGGCCGCCGAGCTTGTTCTTCTGCAGCGGCAGCACCGCACACTTGAACGGTGCCAGCGCCGGATGGAAGTGCAGCACGTTGCGCACGTCGCCGCCCTCGAGCTCCTGCTCCTCATAGGCATTGCACAGGAACGCAAGCACCATGCGGTCCACGCCCAGGGACGGCTCGATGCAGTACGGAATGTACTTCTCGTTGGTTACCGGATCCATGTACTCCATGCCCTTACCGGAGTGATCCTGATGCTGCTTGAGATCGTAGTCGGTGCGGTCGGCGATGCCCCAGAGCTCGCCCCAGCCGAACGGGAACAGGAACTCGAAGTCGGTCGTCGCCTTGGAATAGAATGCCAGCTTCTCCGGCTCATGGTCGCGCAGGCGCAGGCTCTCTTCCTTGATGCCCAGGCCCAGCAGCCAGTCGCGGCAGAAGGAGCGCCAGTAATCGAACCACTCCAGATCGGTGCCCGGCTTGCAGAAGAACTCCAGCTCCATCTGCTCGAACTCGCGCACGCGGAAGATGAAGTTACCCGGGGTGATCTCATTGCGGAAGGACTTGCCGATCTGCGCGATGCCCGCCGGGATCTTCTTGCGGGTGGAGCGCATGACGTTGTTGAAGTTGACGAAGATGCCCTGCGCGGTCTCCGGACGCAGATAGATCTCGTTGGTGGAGTTCTCGGTCACGCCCGCGTGGGTCTTGAACATCAGGTTGAACTGACGAATGCCGGTGAAATCCTTCTTGCCGCAGGTCGGGCAGACGATGTCGGCATGATCGTTGATATAGGCCTCCAGCTCGGCGTTGGTCCAGCCGTCGCCGGTCTCCGCGCCCTGGGTGTAGTCCTCGATCAGCTTGTCCGCGCGGAAGCGGGCCTTGCAGGCCTTGCAGTCCATCAGCGGATCGTTGAAGCCGCCGACATGGCCGGAAGCCACCCAGACCTCGCGGTTCATCAGGATCGCCGCGTCCAGGCCGACGTTGTACTTGTTCTCCTGAACGAACTTCTTCCACCAGGCCTTCTTGACGTTGTTCTTGAACTCGACGCCCAGCGGGCCGTAGTCCCAGGAGTTGGCCAGGCCGCCGTAGATTTCGCTGCCCGGGAAGATGAAGCCGCGGCCCTTGCAGAGCGCCACAACCTTGTCCATCGTGATGTTGCCCATAATCGTACTCTCCTTTTCTTCCTCGGGGTTTTTTCT
>SVGO01000120.1 GCA_015056305.1 Clostridiales bacterium
CGCGCCCATGTTCTCAAAGGCGTTCTCCAGCTCGATTTCCTTGGCGATCGTGACACCGTCGTTGGTGATCAGCGGCGCGCCATACTTCTTGTCGAGCACGACATTGCGGCCCTTCGGGCCCAGGGTGATCTTCACGGTATCCGCCAGGGCGTTGATGCCGCGCTCCAGAGAGCGGCGGGCCTCTTCGCCGAAGATGATCTGCTTAGCCATAATTCATTTCCTCCAAAATTCAATTCGCGGAAAACGAGTCGCTTTCCAGTTTATCGCCCGGGCAGGTATTCGAGGCCCTTCTGGCCGAAGAATGTGTTCAAACCGCCGCGAAGCGAAAAAGGGGTCTGGGGATGATATCCCCAGGCGGGTTTAAGGGCGGCAGCCCTTATTCCACAATGGCGAGGATGTCGCTCTGACGAACGATCTTGAGCTCTTCGCCGTCGATCTTGATCTCGGTGCCGGCATACTTGGAATAGACGACCTTCTGGCCGACTTCCACCTGCATGGTGATCTCCTTGCCCTCGACAACGCCGCCCGGGCCGACGGCCACGACGATGGCGTACTGCGGCTTTTCCTTCGCGGTAGAGGCGAGGATCAGGCCGCCCTTGGTGGTTTCTTCCATTTCCGCATCCTTGATCACGACGCGGTCAAACAGGGGTTTCAGGCTCATCTTATTTGACCTCCTTAAGGTTATCTGCAGCTGTAACGTTTCCTGTTAGCACTCATCATGGAGGAGTGCTAAAACAAGATATAATATACTTGACTTGGCAAAAACAGGCAAGACGTAAAAATATCCAAATTTTGCCGATGAATTCAGTATTTCCGTTTTTTCTCAGAATAATCCTCTCAAACAACATCCGGCGCTCGTTTTCTTTGAATTTATCCCGATTTGACGCTGACGGTGGCGCAGATGTCGCGATTGTGGTACAATTGCAGCACGGAGGATTTATATGAACGGAAAAAGCTTTACGCAGTCTGTCCTCGCCTGGTACGACAGCGGTCATCGCGACCTGCCCTGGCGGCATACCACGGACGCCTATCGTATCTGGGTCAGCGAGATCATGCTTCAGCAGACGAGGGCGGAGACTGTCGTTTCCTATTATGAACGCTTTCTGGCAAAGTATCCCACCGTACGCGCGCTCGCCGATGCGCCCGAGGAGGAGCTGCTCAAGAGCTGGGAGGGGCTGGGCTATTACTCCCGCGCCCGCTCGCTGCAGAAGGCAGCCCGGGTGATCGTCGGCGATCATGGCGGAAAGCTGCCCGCCGACGTCGATCGGCTGCGCGCGCTTCCCGGCATCGGCGATTACACCGCCGGCGCGATTGCGTCGATCGCTTTCGGCATCCCTGCCGCCGCGGTGGACGGCAATGTCGAGCGCGTCATCTGCCGATACTATGCGATCGAGGATACCGTCGGCACGCCCGCTGTGCGCCGGATGATCACCGAGAAAGCACAGGCGCTTGTGCCCATGGATCGTCCCGGCGCGTTCGCCAATGCGATGATGGAGATGGGCGCGACGATGTGCACGCCGCGCAATCCCGCCTGCCTGCTGTGTCCTGTACGGGAGAGCTGTCAGGGCTTTGTCAAAGGGATCGCGCAGGAGCTTCCACATAAACCGCAGAAAAAAGCGCAGCGCGTGGAGAATCGCGCTGTGCTGCTGGTGTTTGTTCGCGATCGCGTGCTGATCACCAGGCGAAAGGAAAAGCTGCTCGGCGGCCTGTTTGTCTTTCCGGATGTATTGGAAGAAAGCGACCCGGCGAAGCTCTGCAGCGCGCTGGAAAGGCTGGGCGTGCGTGCGGCGTATGACGAGAAGATCGGCCATGCAAAGCATGTGTTCACGCATCTGATCTGGGAGATGGACGTGCATGCGCTCGTCGCGGATGAGGAGACCTGCGTGCCGGACGGACAGTGGGTTACGCGCGAGGAGCTCGAGAGCTTGCCGCTGCCCACGGCGGTCAAGGCGGCGAGGCGGTGGGCGATGGAGAGATTGGGATAAAACATCGGAAGATGGAGAATGCCATGGAGCTTACGCTGAAGAGAGCGTCGGAAAAAGACGCCGGGCTGATCTGGCGGATGCAGATCGAATCCTTTGCGCAGATGTATGAGCGCTATCGGGATGATCAGACCAGCCCCGCCAAAGAACCTATCGATAAGGTAATCGCGCGGCTCAGGCAGCCGTATACCTATTATTATCTGATTGAAACGGGCGGGGAAACTGCCGGTGCAATACGCGTTGTGGATTTCCGCGAAGAAGGGAACCCCAAGCGGATTTCTCCGCTGTTCATTTTGCCGGGGTTCAGAAATCACGGTCTGGCACAGGCTGCGATTCGGGCTGTGGAGCGTATTCACGGACAGGATAACTGGGCCCTGGATACGATCGCGCAGGAAGAAGGAAACTGCCGCCTGTATGAAAAGATGGGATACCGGCAGACAGGAAAAACAGAAGCAATCAACGATTCAATGACGCTCGTGTTTTACGAAAAGAAATGAAATGCAGGAGGAAAAACATGTTCAGAGAACTGGTCAGAAAGCACCTGCAGCTTCCGATGGAAGACTGCATCGCTGTGCTCAAGAATGAAACGCGCGGCGTGCTCAGCGTGCAGGGCGAGGACGGCTATCCCTACGGCATGCCGATGAATCATTTCTATAACGAGGACGACGGCTGCATCTACTTCCATTGCGGCAAAGTCGGCCATCGACTCGACGCGCTGAAGAGAAACGACAAGGTTTCCTTCTGCGTCTATGATCATGGCTATCGCCGCGAGGGCGAGTGGGCGCTGAATGTGAAGAGCGTGATCATCTTCGGCCGCATGGAGCTCATCGACGACATGGATATGATCGTCGATATCACAAGAAGACTCAGCCTCAAGTTCATTCAGGATGAGGAGCATATCCGCAAGGAGATCGAGGGCTCTGCCCATCGCACGCTGCTGATGAAGCTTAAGCCGGAGCATATCTGCGGCAAGCTGGTCAACGAGGCGTAACCTAAAAACCCAAGAATAATCAGGAGCCTGCTGTCCTTTGATAGGATAGCAGGCTCCTGATTGTTTGCGGAGAGATATTATGAGCTTCTCAGGTCAGACTAAACCTGCGCGAAGCGAGGAAGGGGTTTGGGGATGAAATCCCCAAGCGGGTCTGGGCGGCAGCCCAGCGTATTTGAGATCAGTATTCGGCTCTGACAAAGCGGCGGAAGGCCTCCAGAGAACGCTCTACCTTTTCTGTGTCCACACAGTAGGCGATGCGGAAGTAACCCGGCGCGCCGAAGCTGTCGCCCGGAACGAGAATCAGGTCGTGCTTCATGGCCTTCTTGGAGAAAGCAACCGCGTCGTCTTCCGGCGCCTTGGGGAACATGTAGAACGTGCCGCCCGGACGGACGATATCAAAGCCCAGCGCAGTCAACTCATCGTAGAGAAGATTCATGTTCGTTTCGTAGACGCTCAGATCCGCCGTCAGATCGCAGCAGCGGGCCACGGCCAGCTGCATGAGCGCCGTTGGGCAGTTGTGGCCGATGCCGCGGGAGATCTGGCCGCACATTGTGGCGAGCATCTTCGACACGCCGCTGGCGGGATTCACGGCGACATAGCCGATGCGGTCGCCCGGAAGAGACAAAGACTTGGAGAAGGAATAGCACGAGAGCGTGCGCGGATAGAAGCGGGAGACATAGGGGATCGAGCTGCCTGCGAAGACGATCTCGCGGTAGGGTTCGTCGGAGATCAGCCAGATCTCGTGGCCGAATTCGCGCTCCTTTGCAAGCAGAATGTCTGCCAGCTTTGCGAGCGTTTCTGCCGTGTAGGCGATGCCGGAGGGGTTGTTGGGCGTGTTGATGAGCACAGCGTGTACGTTGCCTGTGAGCATCTCTTCAAACGCGTCAAAGTTGATCTGGAAATCGGCAAAGCTCGCCGGAACGACG
Source organism: Clostridiales bacterium (assembly GCA_015056305.1). Lineage (GTDB taxonomy): Bacteria > Bacillota > Clostridia > Christensenellales > Aristaeellaceae > Ventricola. Next base: position 3,900 of record SVGO01000120.1, read on the forward strand.
CGAAGCTTCGCGCCGGTCAGATTCACATACGGATTGTACTCCGGGAAGAACGGCGCGAACGTGAGGATTTCGTCGCCCGGCGCGGTCACCAGACGGAAGGCATGCGCCAGCGCGCCTGCCGCGCCGCTGGTCATGAAGATGTCCTCGCCCTTGTAGTCCATGCCAAAGCGGCGATTGAGCGACTGGGCGATGACCTCGCGCACGGAGGGAATGCCCAGACTCGGGCTGTAACCGTGCACAAGCATGGGATCGCCATGCTGGATCAGATCGATCAGCGCGTCGTTGTAGGCCTTGGGCACGGCGACGCTGGGATTGCCCAGACTGTAGTCAAATACGTTCTCATAGCCGATTTCTTTGCCGCGCGCGGTGGCGTATTCGCTCAGTTCGCGGATGACAGACTTGCCGGAAAGCATGGCCTTGTATTGCTCGGAAATCATGGTGCATATCCTCCCTTACTTATAGAGAGCCAGCGCAGCGTCAATGCGCGCAAGCTCCTCGCCGGTGAGCGCGGGCGCGCTGAGGCAGGCGATGTTTTCGATGATCTGCTGCGGGCGGCTTGCGCCGATAAGCGTGGAGGTGATGACGTCGTCGCGCAGCGTCCACTGCAGGGCGAGCTGTGCCAGCGTCTGTCCGCGCTCGCGGGCAATTTCGCAAAGCGCCGCGGTCGTCCTGTTCAGCTTGTCGTCGATCATCTCGGGTTTGAGATATCTCGGGTCATGGCCCGCGCGGCTGTCTGCGGGGATGCCGTGCTGATATTTGCCCGTGAGCCTGCCGCCGGAGAGGGGAGAGAAGACGATCGCGCCCACGCCCTCTTCGCGCAGCACGTCCGTCAGGCCATCTTCGATCCAGCGGTCGAGCATGTTGTAGCGCGGCTGATGGATCAGCATCGGCGTGCCCATGGCACGCAGGGTCTTTACGGCGATGGCCGTCTGCTCCGCGCTGTAGTTGGAGATGCCGACGTAGAGCGCCTTGCCGCTGCGCACAATGTGATCCAGCGCGCCCATGGTCTCCTCGATCGGGGTGTCCGGATCAGGACGGTGATGATAGAAGATGTCGACGTAGTCGACGTTCATGCGCTTGAGGCTCTGGTCCAGACTGGCAATCAGGTATTTCCTGCTGCCAAAATCGCCGTACGGGCCCTTCCACATGTCGTAGCCGGCCTTGGTGGAGATGATCAGCTCGTCGCGGTGGGGCTTCCAGTCTCTAAGCATGTGCTCGCCGAAATTGCGCTCGGCCTCGCCATAGGGCGGGCCGTAGTTGTTGGCCAGATCAAAATGCGTGATGCCGTTGTCAAAAGCAGTGCGCAGGAGCTGCTGCTGCTGCCCAAAGGGCGTGATGTCGCCGAAGTTGTGCCACAGGCCCAGCGACAGCGCCGGGAGCTTGAGACCGCTTTTGCCGCAGCGGCGGTACTCCATCGTATCATAGCGACTTTCTGCAGGAATATATGTCATTCAGAAGACCTCCTTTAATCAAGCGCGAAGCGAAGAAGGGTGCAGGGACAATGTCCCTGCCGGGTGTGGGCGGAGCCCACCGTTCCCAACGTTATCTTGCCGCTTATTTTATCACAATAGCGCATAAAAGAAAAGAGCGGCAAACGCCGCTCCTTGATTAATCCACGTATTCCACCTTCCGGCTCTTTTCGAGCACGGGTCTGAGGTACTGCCCCGTGTAGCTGCTTTCGCACTGAGCGACCTCCTCCGGCGTGCCCTGGCATATAAGCAGTCCGCCTCCGTCGCCGCCCTCCGGGCCAAGATCGATTACATGATCGCAGGCCTTGATCACGTCGAGGTTGTGCTCGATGATGAGCACGCTGTTGCCGCCCTCGGCAAGCTTGCGCAGCACGCCGACCAGCCGCTCGCAGTCGGCCATGTGAAGACCAGTGGTCGGCTCGTCGAGCACGTAGAACGTCTTGCCCGTGCTCGTGCGGCTGAGCTCGGTGGCCAGCTTCACGCGCTGCGCCTCGCCGCCGGAGAGGGTGGTCGAGGGCTGGCCGAGCTTGATATAGCCCAGGCCCACGTCGTAAAGCGTCTGCAGCTTGCGGCTGATGCGCGGATACGCTTCGAAGAAGGACAGCGCCTCCTCGACCGTCATGTCCAGCACGTCGGCGATGGACTTGCCCTTGTAGGTGACCTCCAGCGTCTCGCGGTTGTAGCGCTTGCCCTTGCAGACCTCGCAGGGCACGTAGATGTCCGCCAGGAAGTGCATTTCGATGCGCAGAATGCCGTCGCCGGAGCAGCTCTCGCACCGGCCGCCGCGCACGTTGAAGGAAAAGCGGTTTTCCTTGTAGCCGCGCGCCTTGGCCTCCGGCGTGGCGGCGAAGACCTTGCGGATCATGTCAAACAGACCGGTGTACGTCGCCGGGTTGCTGCGCGGCGTGCGGCCGATGGGGCTCTGGTCGATGGCGATGACCTTGTCCAGCTGCTCAA
>SVGO01000121.1 GCA_015056305.1 Clostridiales bacterium
TTCCTTTCCTCGGCATTCATCGCCAGCAGATAGACGCTCACGCAGTATACCGCACAGTATGGAATCGCAAACATCACCACGCCGCCATAGCCCGCAAATGCATGGAGCCTGAGCGCCAGTAGCGCAAGGATCACCGGCGGAACGAACGCGGGCATGATGCGCAGAATGCTCTTCCAGAAATAACCCATATCCAGCCCGATATGCTTGTGATAATACCAGTTCATCACAAAGCCGTTGCACACAACCATCGAGATCGCCGTGCCCAGCGCGCAGCCCATGCCGCCAAAGCGGATCGCCAGCGGAATGGAGATGGCGACATTGAAAAGCGCCATGAAGAAATAGACCTTGGATCGGAACTGATGTTTGTTCTTGGCGCGCTGGATCTCGATGCCCAGATTCTGGATCAGCGGCACCGTCACCGGCGCCATCAGCAGCAGCGCGATGGGATACGCGCCCTCGTATTCGCCGCCGCCCCATGCCTCGATGAACGGCTCGCCCACGAAGACAAAGCCCGTGAGCACGAGCATGAGCAGCATGAACTGGATGCGGCCCACGCGGGTGAAGAGGCGGGTCAGCGAGTCGTCGCCCTCGCCGCGCGCGACGATGCGGTTGATCTGCGGGACGAACACGCCGGAGATCGACGTGGAGAGCGTCATGTAATAGCGGTGCAGCTGGCTGCCCACGCCGTAGACCGCCGTCGCCGCCGTGCCGGAGACGATGCCCAGGATCGTCGTATCGACCGTCCAGTTGATCTGGTCGATGATCATATTCAGGAAGATAAAGAACGAGAAGCCGCCCATCTCGCGCAGCAGCGCAAAGTCGAACTTTCCGAACGTCAGGCGCATGTTCAGCTTTTTGAAGCAGTAATATGCGCTGGACACATCCGTGACCACGCTGAGCGTAAGCGTCACCACCACCAGCGACACGCTGCCCAGCCCCATGAGCAGCAGCGGCAGCATCACGATCGGATTGAGGATCGTGCGGATCATGCTGACCATGCGCTGGAAGAGGAATCGCTCCTTGGCTGTGATATAGGATGTGAACACGCTGCACGGGAAGGAAATCGCGATGTTCACCACCAGCAGCGCCATGAGGATGCGCGCAGTTTCCACCTCGGCAGGGGTCAGCTTGGCAGCAAAGATATTGTGGACATTCGCCACCAGAATGCCGCCGACAAAAAGACTCAGCGCGCCGATGACCAGGAAGATGATCATGAACATGCCGTTGATCTTCGCCACGCCGCGCTCGCCGTCGCTCGCCTCGTATCGGGCATAGTAGCGCACATACGCGCTGCCCAGGCCGAAGCTCATCAGGCTCAGGTTGGAGATGAAGCCGTTGACCAGCGTATACAGGCCATACTCGCTCTGGCCGAGCAGGCGCAGCATAACCGGCGTATATACCAGAGAGATGAGCGTGGAGAGCACGGTCTGGCCGTAGCTGAGCAGCACGCCCGCTTTCTTTTGATCCATAGAAACTCCTTATAATCCTCATATATACATACGCATATAGTGTACCGCCATCGGCAGTATTTTTCAAGAGACAATCCTCCGCCTTTTCTTCGCATACGATTCGTGCTATAATACATTCAATTCCTCATGCCAAAGGAGCATTGGTTATGATCGACAAAATCGCGCTTGATGCGTACCTGAATCACTGGGCAAAGAAGAAAAACCTCGCCGGTGTCAGCGCATATATCGCAGGCCCCGACGGCTGCGAATACGCATGGAACTATGGCTTCCGCGACAAGGATGAGGCCATCTGCCCCGACAGCGACACGATGTATGGCATCGCGTCAATGAGCAAATCGATGACCGCGCTGTGCGCCTGTATCCTCCATGCTGAGGGAAAAATGAGCATCCATGATCCCGTGAGCGACTATCTGCCGTCTTTTTCCATCGAAGGCCAGCCAAAGGAGGCTGTGACCGTGCGCCATCTGGCGATGCATACCGCCGGTATCCCGCCGATGGAGCCGCTGGAATGGTCCATCGCCATGAACAGCGTGGACAGGCAGGAAAGCGAATGGCTGCTGGAGATGCGCCGGACTTCGCCCAATCAGATGGACAAAATCGAGCATATTCTCGATTACGTCGCGCACTGCGGCTACGAGGCGCTCGGCGCGCCTGGCGAGGTGATGAGCTATTCCAACGAGGGATTCGCCATTCTCTCCTATGTGATCGACAAGGTCGCCGGCATGCCGCTTGAGCAGTTCATGCACGAGCGCATCTTCGCGCCGCTGGGCATGACGCGCTCGATCCTGGATAACGGCATCGAAGACAGCCGAAAGCTCTCGGGCGGCAACATCACGTCGCTGTTTGAAATGATCGACGGCAGGCGCGAATGCGACGACAACTGGAGCATCCTGCCGCCGTTCCGCGGCTGCGCGATGGTCAAATCGACCGCGAAAGACATGGCGACGTATTACCGCATGATCGCGAACTTCGGCATGCACGAGGGCGTGCAGGTCATCCCGCGCGAAGCTGTCGAGCTGCTGTGCGGCAAGTATCACGCCCTGCATGAACTGAACGCCATGTGCTGCGGCATCAACAAGCGCCCGTTCGCAGGCCATGTCATCTGCGAGCATTCCGGCGGCCTGCACGGCGTGTCGACCAAGGGCGGCTTGCTGCTGGGCGAGGGCTACGGCTTTTCCGTGCTGTGCAATCAGGGCGACGAGGACATGGACGAGCTGATGTGGGGCATGTACAACGCCGTGATGGGCCTGCCGCTGGATCGCAGCCATCGCTGGTTCAACCCTATTGGACAGGATTTCTCCGCGCCGGAGATGATTGTGGGCCATTATATCGGCCACGAGGGCGTTCCCAGCCATCTTTTCATCGAGGAAAAAGACGGAAAGCTCATCCGCACCCGCGACGGGAATACGACAGCATTTGCCTATTGCGGCTCCGCGCGCTTCCTTTCCTATGATCCCGAAAAGGATTACGACCAGGGCGTGCGCCATGAATTCCTGATCCGCAATGGCAGAGCCTGGGGCGTGCGCTGCGGCACGCGCGTGTTCAACCGAATGGATTAAAATCGCCGCGAAGCGGGCATGGGGTCAAGGGAATCGGAGCTGAGCGCGCCCGGGGGGCGAAACAGCGAAGCGGAGATTGGAACTGCAAAGGAGCCGTCAGGCGACTATTGCGGTTCCCGGACCGAAGTCCCTTGGCGGGGCGCGGGGCAGCCGCCCCGCATCGTTCCCTGATACGTAAAAAGAAGCAGCCTTTCAGCTGCTTCTTTTTTTGCTCTTTGAAAAGATTAAGCGTCCTTCTCCGCGGCCTTCTCTTCGATCTTATCCGCGACCTTGTTCAGGCCGTGGATGCAGGCGATGATCACGCCCATGACGATAAAGATGCCCAGCCATCCCTCGACCATAAAGCGGAGGGAAGAAACAAACGCGCCAAAGTTGATAGACATGACTTTTCCTCCTTTTTTATGATCAGACCAGCGGAGCGACCATTGCCAGGATCAGACCGCCGGCGATGACGGAAGCGACCTGACCGGCGACGTTCGCGCCGGCAGCCTGCATGAGGATGAAGTTGTACGGATCCTCGTCGCGGGCCATCTTGGCGATGACGCGGGAGGACATCGGGAACGCAGAGATGCCCGCGGCGCCGATCATCGGATTGATCTTCTTCTTGGCGAAGAGGTTGATGAACTTGCCGAAGAACACGCCGCCAAAGGTATCGAACATGAAGGCGATCAGGCCCAGGCCCAGGATCATCAGGGTCTCGGGCACCAGGAAGCTCTCCGCCTGCATGCGCACGGCCACGGTCAGGCCCAGCAGCAGGGAGACGAGGTTCGCCAGCTGATTCTGCGCGGCCTCGGACAAGCTGCGCAGCACACCGCACTCGCGCAGCAGATTGCCGAACATCAAGAAGCCAACCAGCGCGGCGGAATCCGGCGCGACCAGGGAGGCGATGATGGAGACGACGATCGGGAAGAGGATGCGGGTGGTCTTGTTGATCTTGCCCGGGGTGTATTCCATCTTAATCATGCGCTCTTCCTTGGTGGTGACGAGCTTGATGCAGAAGGGCTGCACGATCGGCACCAGCGCCATGTAGGAATACGCTGCGACGATGATCGCCGCCGTGTAGTTGCTCTTAAGCGTCTGCGCCACGAAGATGGACGTCGGGCCGTCGGCCGCGCCGATGATGGCGATGGACGCCGCGTCGCGCAGCTCAAAGCCCAGCAGGCTCGCCATGGACAGGGTGAAGAAGATGCCGAACTGCGCCGCAGCGCCGAAGAGCAGCAGCTTCGGGTCCGCCAGCAGCGGACCAAAGTCGATCATCGCGCCGATGCCGATGAACAGCAGCAGCGGGAAGAGCTCGTTATCAACGCCGGCCTGGAACAGGATCTCCAGGGTATGAACCATGCCGGAATTCGGCATGTTGCACAGGATGCAGCCAAAGCCCATCGGCAGCAGCAGCGTCGGCTCCATTTCTTTTCTGATCGCCAGATAAATCATGATCGCGCCGATGATCCACATGATGACCATCTGAACCGTCAGATCCGCAAAATTGCCGAAAATCTGCGTCATGTTTTTTCCTCCGTTTCTCTCGTTTCCCAATACGCTGGGAATAATCCATTTCGGTCCTATTATATCGGTTTTTCTTCTTCCATACAAGATCAAAAGATTGACTCATCGTCTCTGTTTTTATTGTTCTTCTTTGACCTTTCAGCCTATTTTTGCCGCGAAAGCATGCATGTTCTCATTCTCCGCTGGATACACTGGCCACAAGGAGAGTGATATCATGAACCCTTTTGCGCAAAAGGCGATGCCCATCACCAAGACGTTTGAGAGCTTCTGCGCGCTCTATCCGCGGCAGTATCATCCGCTGGAAACGGACCCGTATACCAAGTGCCGCATCATCCTGATGAACGGCACGGAATACGAATCGGTCAAATTCAGCCATCAGATGGCGCGGCATTGCCCGAATCAGGATCTGCGCCGGGAGCTGGCGATGACCCGCCGCACGGAGCAGCAGCAGCAAAAGAAGCTCGCGAATCTCAAACCGATCAGCGAATCCATCCTCGAGCACACGATCGGCTATGAGCAGCTGGCGGTTGATCTGACCGCGCATCTGGCCAAGCGCGTCGCCACGCCGCACGTCAAGCAGGCGCTCGATCTGGCGCTGCTGGAGGATTTTGACCATCTGTACCGCTATGCCGATCTGATGGAGATGGACACGGGCGAGCATGCCGAGCGGCTTGTCGGCCGGTATACGGAAATTATGCCGGGCCGCCCGACCATCAGCGAGCATCGCTTCCCCAAGGACGGCATCCCCTGCACACTGTGCAAGGATTCGCCGCTGTTTGACAAGATCGCGGCGATGATCATCACCGCCGCCGAGCAGCAGACGATGAACTACTACATGAACCAGACGGGCTTCTATAAGAACGATCTGGGCCGCAGGCTCTATCAGGAGATCGCCATGATCGAGGAGCAGCACGTCACGCAGTATGAGGCGCTGATGGACGCAAGCGTGACCTGGCTGGAATGCATGCTGATGCACGAATATGTGGAATGCTATCTGTACTGGTCCTGCGCGCAGACGGAGAGTGACCCGTACATCCAGCGGATCTGGGCCTGGCATCTGGAGCAGGAGATTGCGCATCTGCACAAGGCGGCGCAGCTGCTGGAGCAATACGAGGGCAAACACTGGCAGCAGGTGATTCCGAATCCGGAATTCCCGGCGCCGCTGAAGCTGGAGAGCAATATTCCCTACGTGCGCAGCGTGCTGACGACGGTGCAGAATACTTATAAGGACAGGAATCCTGTGCCCGTGCAGTCGCTGGAGAAGGCGGATCCGTTCTTTGCGTATCAGGATATTGTGCATGAGAGCACGGATACGGTGGCCAGCCATCAGGTGATCGAGCAGACGATCCGCAAAAACGGCAGAGATTACCGGTTTGAAACTGCGCCCCATCCTGTGTGCGAGCTGCAGGATCGTACGCAGGATAACACCCGGATCGGCAGGGATCCGAGCATTCCGGGGTATAACCAGATTACGCAGTAAGCTGCAAAAGGGAGAGAGTGCGCAGGAAAGATATAGGCGGAATTAAACTGAATAAGCAACTTCAGCGCCCGCTGGCTCCCTCAGTCAGCTCCGCTGACAGCTCCCTCCCGGAGGGAGCCTCCTCGTATACGCTTCGCTTATAAATCAGCGCTGCTGATGCGCAAAACATTCTTAGAGTCTGAGCCTCCCTCCGGGAGGGAGGTGGCTGCCGAAGGCAGACGGAAGGAGCCAGCGGGCGCAACCGTTGCTTTGCGCGCAACGCTTCGTT
>SVGO01000122.1 GCA_015056305.1 Clostridiales bacterium
TCCAGGTTGGACAGCGGCTCGTCGAAGAGGAAGACCTTCGGATCACGGACGATCGCACGGCCCAGGGCGACGCGCTGACGCTGACCGCCGGACAGAGCCTTCGGCTTACGGTTGAGGTACGGCTCGATGGACAGGATCTTCGCGGCCTCACGGACCAGCTTGTCGATCTCCTCCTTCGGCTTCTTGCGGAGCTTGAGGCCGAACGCCATGTTGTCATACACGGTCATGTGCGGATAGAGCGCGTAGTTCTGGAACACCATCGCGATGTCACGATCCTTCGGCGCGACGTCGTTCACGAGGCGATCGCCGATGTAGAGCTCGCCCTCGGAAATCTCTTCCAGACCGGCGACCATGCGCAGGGTGGTGGACTTGCCGCAGCCAGACGGGCCAACCAGAACGATGAACTCCTTATCGTCGATATCGAGACAGAAGTCGGAAACAGCAGTAACGTTGCCAGAGTAGATCTTGTAAATGTGGTTCAGCTTAAGGCCTGCCATTGAAATATCCCCCTTTGATTCTTCGAAAAGTGACTTGCCGCCGCTTATTTCGTCCCACGGCGTTTCGTTGAGTACATTATACGAATTTTTCGTCCAATTTGCAATTGAATAAGTTCACAAAAAACTCATGAATTTCAGCGGTATATTCCCCTTTTTTTCATTTTTATTCATTCGATTTTCATGTAAAATTTCCTGAATTTTTAATTTATCTCCCAATTCCCCTTGTTATCGCTTGTTTTCTATTGTTTTCTTTATTTTTGTTCATCTTGTTAACGCAGTTTATTTGTCCTCATTTTTGCAATTCAGAACATATTCGGATGTCTGGAATCGTTTCCGAAACAAATTCGCAAGTCTAACCGATGTTTTACCCGTCAATTTGCTGGTTTTTGATATATCTCCTGCATTTTTTAATCGCTTCTCCCCTTCATTTACCCTTCATTTTATATTGGTTGATTTTATTTAGATAAAGCAAGTTGTGCAAATTGCACATATACAATATTTCACATCTCTAGATGAAAAAGAAATTTCAAATATAGAAAAAACAGCATGAACAAAGCATGCTGTTATCGTATTTTATCTATACAAAGGTTCTCAGAAGCCTTCTACACGGATTACACTTCCGGAAGAAACCCTGCTGCCATCCATCTGAGAAAGCGCGCAGCGCACGGCGCGCTCGGATGCCTTATGCGTCAGGAAGATCAGCTGTACATAGCCGCGCTCATCGCGATCGCCCTTTTGCACCATGGACGAGATGCTCACGCCATGCTCGGCAAACTTGCCGGAAACCAGCGCAAGCACGCCCGGCTCGTCCTTCGCACGCATGCGCACGAAATGCACGCAGGACCAGTCGTCCGCCATCACGCAAGGCTCATCACCTACAGCGGGCAGCTGATGCCGCTTCGCACGCGCCGCCTTAACCAGATCGGAAACCAGCGCGCTGGCCGTAGGCATATCGCCCGCGCCGCGGCCATAGAACATCATCTCGCCGCAGGCATGTCCATCCACGTACACGGCGTTGAACGCATCGCTCACACCCGCAAGCGGGTGGCTGTCCGGCACGAAGGTCGGATGCACGCGGGCCTGAATCTTTCCATCCTCCTGCTTGGCAACCGCCAGAAGCTTGAGCGTCAGGCCGAATTCCCTGCCGCAGGCGACATCCAGCGCGGTCACGCCGGTGATGCCCTCGCGATATATCTTCTCTACCGGCACATGGCGATGGAACGCCAGTGTAGAAAGGATCGACAGCTTATACGCTGCATCATAGCCTTCCACATCCGCCGTCGGGTCCGGCTCAGCCAGACCCAGGCGCTGCGCATCAGCAAGGACGTCCTCATAGGCAGCGCCCTCTCGGCTCATGCGTGTGAGGATGTAGTTGGTCGTACCGTTGATGATGCCCATCACGGAAGAAATCCGATTGGCCTGCAGGGACTCGTTCATCGCGCGGATGATCGGGATCGCGCCGCAAACGCTTGCCTCATAATACAATCCTGCGCCATGCTCACGCGCGGCAGACACGATCTCATCCCAATGGGATGCAAGCGCCATCTTATTTGCGGTGACAACCGTCTTTCCCTTCTCAAGCGCGCGGATCATATAGGAGGCCGCCGGCTGCTCGCCGCCCATAAACTCCATCACGATGTCAATCTGGTCATTGTCCAGCACATCCTGCGCATTATCCGTGAACAGCGCAGCCGGGACATCCCAATTACGCTTTTTATTCAGAGAGCGAACCAGGATTTTTTCAACCTGAAAGGCCACGCCCTCGTTGCGCTCCATCTCTTTGCCGTAGGTTTCAAGCAGCTTATACACACCACAGCCGATATTGCCGCAGCCCAGAAAGCCGACCTTGATTTTCTCCATGTATATCCTCCCGAAGGCCTGAAGTTCAGGCCTGATTCTTTTCGTAAATGATCTTCAGACCCGTCAGCGTCAGGTCTGGATTGATCACGTCAATGACGTTTGAGTTGCTCTTGACCATGTGCGCCATGCCGCCGGTCGCGATGACCTTTGCATCCGGACAGCCCATTTCTTCCTTCATGCCGCCGACAATCTTCTCCACAGAGCCGATATAGCCATAGAGAATGCCGGACTGGATATTGGACACCGTCGTGCGACCGATCACCTTCTGGGGCATGACCAGCTCGATGGACGGAAGTTTCGCCGTGCCGGAGGCGATCGCGCGGTTCATCATACGCAGACCCGGGCCGATCGCACCGCCCAAAAACTCGTTCTTATCGGAGATCACGCCGTAGGTCGTCGCTGTGCCAAAATCGATGAAGATCGACGGGCCGCCGTAAAGCGTGGACACCGCCACGGCATTGGCGATGCGGTCGCTGCCCAGTTCGCGCGGATTTTCGTATTTGATATTCAGCCCGGTTTTCATACCCGGCACCAGAAAGCGTGGCTCCATATCGAAATAATCGCCGCACATATGCTCGATGGTGAAATTGATCGTCGGCACGACGGACGAGATCATGATCCCCTCGATGGCCTTCATATCCAGCCCATGATAGCGGAACAGATCGGCCATGATGATGCCGTACTGATCAGAGGTCATCGACGGCTCCGTTGCACAGCGCCAGCGTTTGAGGAGCTTATTGCCATCAAACACCGCCGCCTTGATATTCGTATTGCCGATATCCATCACAAAGATCATGGTTCATTTCTCCCCTCTTGCGCGTCATCGCGCCGACCTGCCCAGCGCCCGCTTGACGCCGCCGGCAACCGCTGTGCCCGCCACCGAGCAGACTAGCGCCTCTACAACGCCCTGAAAGCCGACCAGCAGCACGACAAACATCACAGGATTCACCGCGCCCTTGGCCGAGACGAGCGACTGAATATATTCCGTCTGATAAAAAGCAAGCACGATATAGCCCATAAAGAAGAGCGTATTGAGCAGCGGCGCGCTCAGCGAGGTTACGAAGCAGTTCACCGCGCTTTTTCTGCAAAGCTTCGTCATGCCGAGATAAATGAGGCCCACGCAAAAGCCCATGAGCACGCGCGTGCCGAAACACAGCACAAACGTATGCACAGGAGAAACCGCGAGGAGATTGGAGGTCATCACCGACGCACCCTTGATCGCATCCATAAAGCTGACAAAGCCGAACACACCGCCCAGAATCACGCCCGCCATCGGGCCGAGGACAATCGCGCCGACCGCAATGGGCACGGTCAGGAAGGACATATACAGCGGGCCGACCGGCACGCTGCCAAGACCGATGGTCTTCATCACCATCTCAACGGCGACCAGCAGCGCAAGCTGCGTGAGATACCGCACATCGTACTTTTTGCTTCTATGCATTTTGGTTTCCTCCGTTCGGGTTCGCCAGGGATACCCGACATTGACATATGGCCGCATATGCAGCCGGAAAACAAGCCTCCTCCTGGTCTGCCCTGCACGCAGCGGCAGCCGGAATCTATAACATTCTATCAGATATGTACGGGTGATGCAAGTTTTCACGCACAGTTTGGCGAAAAAAGGGATTTTTCCGAAAGAAAACGCTTGACAGAACAGCAGGTTCGTTCTATAATATGTCCTGTTCCTGCGGGAATGGCGGAATTGGCAGACGCGCTAGATTCAGGTTCTAGTGAAAGCAATTTCATGCAGGTTCAAGTCCTGTTTCCCGCACCATACAAAAAGCTCTTTGCTGTTGCAAAGAGCTTTTTGTCAATATAGCGTTTCTTCGGGACAATATGGATGCCGAAAGCGAGGCGGCTCAATGAACATTCTGCAATTGTTGGGATTCGGCAGCAAAAAGCTCATTTCTCAGGGAACTGCCATTCGCGGAAATGTAGTTGGCGTTCAGAAATGCTGGTGGATCAAGATCAATACCAAGCCGATACGAAGCCATGCTTTGGACGGCGCGCTCTTCCCCCATATCATCACATATGAATACGACGTATCGGGAAACAAATACTGCGGAAAGCAGATGATCAGTGCATATGCGCGCTGTCCGCAGAAATACGAAAGCATTCAGGTTTTCTATGATCCCGCCCGTCCTGAAAAATCCGCGATACGCCTATAAGGTATAAAGGGGCTTTGGAAGAATCCAAAGCTCCTTTTATTATACAATTATCGGAACTGATATCCGTATGCCTTCGTCACACTGCGCGGCAGCTCCATGCGGAAGGTCTTTTCGGGATCGACCACCTGGCATACACACAAATTACCCGCGATGCTCAGGAGCATGCCAGCGTCATGGGCATCCATGCTCAGCTCGCTTACCAGAAACGCATGCATGGCAAGCGTGGCGTTGTCCGCAGCCTCGTCGGCGGTCTTCGCCGAGCAGATGGTCATCGCCAGCTCAGGCGTGAGCAGGAACGGCGTGGGCAGCGCACAGCCCTTGAGAACGGACACGCGCACAGTGACCGCGCCCGCAATCTCCACGCCGCAGACACCCACCTCGCCGTCGCCCATGACGGCATGCAGATCGCCCATCGCCAGCAGCGCACCATCGACGTTGACCGGCAGATAGAGCGTCGTGCCCGCGCCGATCCGCGTGCAGTCCATATTGCCGCCGTGCGCGCCAGGCGTGCCCGTGGCGATTCCCTCGCCTGCCGGTGCGGTGCCGATGACGCCGATCATCGGAGAAAGCGGAAAAGACAGCCTGTCATTGAATTTCGCGCAGCCGTTTTCGATGGGCAGAATCTTCGTCACTTCACCCTGCACGACGCTGCCGGTGACCCGCTCTCCCTCACTGTGCACCATCACGCCGTGATCGTCCAGTTCGATGGAAAGAATCTCCACCTTGAGCACATCGCCGGCCTGTGCGCCTTCAATGTACAGCGGACCGGTCGCCGGGTTGATATTATCCCAGTCAAGTCCACCCATCTTCTGCGCTTCGCTTTGCAGCTGACCGCCAAAGCAGTCCAGCGTCTCAAAGCAGACGGTTTCGCCATCCTTGCAGCGCGCCGCAGGCGCATTGTCTTTGGACATCAGATGAACCTTCGTATCGGTATGAATCGTGAGCATATCCGTTCCTCCCAGCGATCAATTTTTCTTTTTCATCATTATACTGTCGCCGTATATATAAGTCAAATCCCTACAAAAAAAGGACTGCCTTTCGACAGTCCCTATTATGCTTATTTCCTCAGGGCAGTTCCGGAGGGTCCTCCGCCCGAACGGAACGCCTTTGAAGCAAGGCGAAGCGTAGTGGGTGCAGGCACTGCCTGCATTACCAGCGCGGCTCTTCGCGGCCGACAAACTCACGATAGATCGCACGGGTCGCGACCTCAAAATCGAGGTTGTCGACGCCGACGATGATATTCAACTCGCTGGAACCCTGATCAATCAGGCGCACGTTGACGCCTGCACGGGTCAGCGCATTAAACAGGCGCGCGGAAACGCCCTTCGAACGCACCATGCCGCGGCCCACGGTCGCGATCAGCGCGAGGCCAGAATGGATCTCCACAGAATCCGGCTGGCACAGCTCGTGAATACGCTGCACAAGGCGCTCCTTCTTGCCCGCCAGAGCATCCTCATGCACGACGACGCACATCGTATCGATGCCGGAAGGCATATGCTCAAAGGAGATGCCCTCCTCCTCGATCGCCTGCAGCAGACGGCGGCCAAAGCCCAGCTCTGCGTTCATCATCGCCTTTTCCACGTTGATGATCGCAAAGTTCTTGTGGCCCGCAATGCCGGTGATCAGATAATCGCTGTCGTAG
>SVGO01000011.1 GCA_015056305.1 Clostridiales bacterium
GCCGTATAAAATTGGTGGGCCTTCAGGGTTTCGAACCCCGGACCGAGCGGTTATGAGCCGCCTGCTCTGACCACTGAGCTAAAGGCCCCTGAAGAACCAGCAAAAAGAAAATGGTGACCCCGAGGGGAATCGAACCCCTGTTATCGCCGTGAAAGGGCGGTGTCTTGACCTCTTGACCACGGGGCCGTATCACCTGAGCCCAAGAAAATTGGTCGGAGTGAAGGGATTCGAACCCCCGACCCCATGCTCCCAAAGCACGTGCGCTACCAAGCTGCGCTACACTCCGATGGAAGACCTGCTCTCTCAAGCACGAGGTTTATTATACACGAAAGCCCTCCATCTGTCAACCACTTTTTTTGCAAATTTGGTTGACATTGTTTTCTCCTTTTGCTATGCTGTTCCCCGTGTGAATCATTTCTTATTGGTATGACTGAAAAAACGAGGGACGCATCATGATCGACAACATGAAAATGTATACCCAGCTCGGCATCTCCGAGCAGGTTTATCGCTATGGCGAGGACATCCTTTCCTCCCTGCGCGCGCGCTTTGACGAGATCGACCAGGTCGCCGAGTACAATCAGGCGAAGGTCATCGCCGCCATGCAGAAAAACCGCGTGAACGCCGGCTGCTTCGCCGGCACCACCGGCTACGGCTACAACGACGTGGGCCGTGACACGCTCGAGCGCGTGTATGCCGACTGCTTCCATACCGAGGCGGCGCTCGTCCGCCCGAACATCGTCTGCGGCACGCATGCGCTTGCCGTCGCGCTGAGCGCGAACCTGCGCCCCGGCGACGAGCTCCTCTCCCCCGTCGGCCGCCCGTATGACACGCTCGAAGAGGTCATCGGCATCCGTCCGAGCGCCTGCTCGCTGGCGGAATACGGCGTGACCTACGACGAGGTCGCGCTCCTGCCGGACGGCACTATCGACTACGAGGGCGTGCGCGCGAAGATCAAGCCGCAGACGAAGATGTGCACCATCCAGCGCTCCAAGGGCTACGCCACCCGCCCGACGCTCTCCGTCACGGAGATCGGCAAGCTGATCGCCTTCATCAAGGGCATCCGCGCCGACATCATCTGCATGGTCGACAACTGCTACGGCGAGTTCGTGGATGTCATCGAGCCCAGCGATCTCGGCGCGGACATGATCGTCGGCTCCCTGATCAAGAATCCAGGCGGCGGCCTGGCGCCCATCGGCGGCTACATCTGCGGCACGCAGGCGTGCGTCGATCGCTGCGCGTATCGTCTCTCCGCGCCGGGTCTGGGCCAGGAGGTCGGCGCAAATCTGGGCCTGATGACCAGCCTGTATCAGGGCTTCTTCCTCGCGCCGACGGTCGTCTCCGGCGCGCTCAAGGGCGCGATCTTCGCCGCAAACATCTACGAGAAGCTCGGCTTCCGCTGCGTGCCCAACGCCTCCGGGCCGCGCCACGACATCATTCAGGCCGTCGAGCTGGGCAGCGAAGCCGCGATGTGCGCCTTCTGCGAGGGCATTCAGGCTGCTGCGCCGGTGGACAGCTATGTGACCCCGGTGCCGTGGGACATGCCTGGCTACGACAATCAGGTCATCATGGCCGCGGGCGCGTTCATTCAGGGCAGCTCCATCGAGCTCTCCGCCGACGGCCCGATCCGCGAGCCCTACGCTGTCTATTTCCAGGGCGGCCTCACCTGGGTGCACGCCAAGCTCGGCATCCTCATGAGCCTGCAGAAGCTCGTGGATGCGGGGATTGTGACGCTGTAAGGGGGACGTTAGGGCTGCCGCCCTAAAACCCGCCTGGGGACCAGTCCCCAGACCCCTTCTTCGCTTCGCGTTGTTTGAAGAAGCCTATATATGAATTCGGACGCAGGAAATATCCTGCGTCCATTTTTATTGCTTTCTCTCTTAAAGCCGCCGCGAAGCGGAAAAGGGAGTTTGAGGGATGAAATCCCTCAAGCAGGTCTTCGGGGACCGAAGCCTGCCGCGCCCAGTGGGCGAAACAGGCAGGCGGAGCGTCGGGAATCGCAAGGAGCAGCAGAATGCTGCGACTATGCGAGTTCCCCGGATGGCAGCCCTATCGTTCCTTTAAATCGTCATCCCGCCGTCCACGACGATGTTCGCGCCGGTCATGAAGCCGATGCCCTGCGCCGCGGCAAAGACGATGGCTTTGGCGACCTCGTCGCTTGTGCCAAGACGGCCCAGCGGCTGACGGGCAACGAAGTTCTGGAGCGCCTGCACGGGATCGGCGGTCTTGTCGATGCGCCCCTGCAGGGACGGAGAGAGGACTGTACCGGGACTCACGCAGTTGATGCGGATACCTTCGCCGACGTATTCCGCCGCCATGGACTGCGACAGGGCGATCATCGCGCCCTTGGTCGCGCTGTAAATCGCGCGATTCTTCACGCCCTTGATCGCCACGACCGAGGCGACATTGACGATGCTGCCGCGCGTCTTGCGCAGATAGGGCATGGCCAGACGGCTGAGCATGAACACGCTCTTGACATTCGTGTTCATCGAGCGGTCCCAGTCGTCCATATCGGCTGTCTCCACGCTGCCGTCCACAACAATGCCGGCAGCATTCACCAGCACGTCGATCCTGCCGAATCTTTCCACGGTCTCGCCGATGATCGCCTCGCAGCCCGCCATCGTGCCCACGTCCGCGCGGACGGCGATCACGCTGCCGCCTGCGGCTTCGATCTCCTCTCGCGCGCTTTCGCAGGAATCGGACAGGGAATTGACGACGACATTCGCACCATAGGCGGCAAAGAGCTTCGCCGCCTCGCGGCCCATGCCCGCACCGGAGCCGGTGACGATCACGGTCATATCGCTGAAATCAAACATGGATATCATCTCCTCTTTTTTCTACGATACCATATTCCGGATGCAAAAACAAGCGGGAGAACACGGGACGTTGGGGCCTCAGCCCCAAACCCCGACAAGGGACTTCGCCCCTTGACCCCATGTTCTAGGTCGCTTGCATAGTTGCGCAAGCGCTCCTTGCAGCTCCCGACGCTCCGCCTGCCTGCTTGCGTCACTGGCGGCGGCAGGCTCCAGTCTCGCGGCGGCTTGAAGCAGCATAGAAATAGAAAAACACCCCTGCGGAAATCCGCAGGGGTGTGATGATATTACCGATTACGCGTTGAACACGTTCTCGTCGAGCTTGCCCTCGCTCTTGGCGATGGCAACGGCGGCGACGGAGTCGCCCACGCAGTTGAGGGAGGTAACCAGCATCTCGATCGGACGGTTGATCGCCAGGATCAGCGCGTAGCCCATCATGGTCGCCTCGCCGGTGAAGCCCATGCCGGAAAGGATGGTGAAGAGGATGACCGCGCCCGCGCCCGGAGCAGCCGGGGTGCCGACGGAGGCGATCAGCGCCAGAACCATGATCACCACGAGGTTGAGCAGGGTGACCTCATAGCCGCCCACGCCGGCCAGGAACAGGGTCGCAACGACCTGCATGATCGCAGTGCCGTCCATGTTGATGGTCATGCCCAGCGGCAGAACGAAGGACGCGATCTGATTGTCCACGCCCAGATCCCTGACGTTGGTCTCGGTGTTCAGCGGCAGCGTCGCAGCGCTGGAGCTGGTGGAGAAGCCGAAGACGACGACCTTGAAGATCTTCTTGATGTAGGTGACCGGGTTCATCTTGGCGGCGATCGCAATGTAGAGCGGGTAGCCGATGAACAGGTAGGCAAGCAGCAGCGCGACGGTCAGGATGACGTAAGCGGCGGCCGGCTTGAGATAGTCGATGCCGTAGGTGGCAAAGGTGCGGGAGAGGAGCATGAAGACGGCGATCGGGCCGAACTTGTTGACCACAAAGTTCAGGAACACGACGACGACGTCGCTGAGCTCCTTGCACAGGCGGTTGATCACGCTCTCCTCACCATAGCCGTTCTTGTTCAGGCTCAGGCCGATGACGATCGCCAGGAAGATCAGAGAGAGCACCGCGTTATTGACAGAGAAGGAAGCGGCGATGTTGCTCGGAACGATATTGAGGATCACGTTGAGCGGGTTCGCGCCGGTGGAGCCGGTCGCAGCGGCGAGGCCCTCGATCGTGGTGTTGAAGATGCCCATGTTGTAGCAGCCCAGCGCCACGGCGCCCGCCAGAACCAGCGCGACGGTCGTGGTCATCAGGAACCAGCCGAAGGTCTTCGCGGACACGCGGCCGAGGGTCGCGGCGTCGCGGATGGTGCCGATCGCCAGCACGATGGAGGTGAAGACCATCGGGACGATAACCAGCTGCAGCGCCTTGACGAAGAGCTGACCGCCGATATAGAACAGACCGATGGCCTTCTCCGCGCCGGCAGCGGTGATATCCTGGAAGAGCAGGTTGTTGATCGTCTGCCAAACCGCGGAAGACGCGCCCACAGCCTCACGGATCGCCATGAAGACGAGGCCCGCCGCAATACCGGCGACCATGGAGATCAGCATCTTGACCGCAAGACGATTGCTGTTGTTTTTCATCGCTTTTTCCTCCTGTAGAAGATGTCCTATTTATTTTTTCCCAAATCTTCGATATTGTAACAGATAAGCAGCGATTTGACAAGTGGAGTTTTTCGATTTTACGTATGTTATATTAACTTTTTTTCGCGCCGTTTTTCCATTTTCCGGAGAAATAGAACCACAAGCCGATAAAGAACGGCGTAAAGCCTGCCAGCGCGTCGCCCAGCCAGAATCCGTAGTGCCTCATATCCAGCACAAGGCCGAGCAGCACGGCAAGGCCGATGCGCATGACGATGCCGTCGAGGATCGCCGTCGCAAAGTTCATGCGGTAATCGCCACTGCCATTGATCAGCGCATTCATGATCGCGCGCATCGCAGCGCCCGCAAAGAGCAGCACCGCGATGGGCACGTACTTTTCGCCGATCGCCAGCACGGCGGCGTCCTTGGTAAAGACGGAAAAGACCACATCCGGAAAGAAGACGATCACCGAGGAGAACGCCGCCGCCACGCTCAGCGTGATCATCGCCAGCCGCACGAGGATCTTCTTCACACGCTCATACTCGAGCGCTGCGATATTCTGGCCGACCATCGTGGAACCCGCCGTGTTCATCGCATTGGACACGAGATTGGCCACGCTGGAGAGCTTGTTGGCGATACCCGCGAAGGCCGAAACCGCGATGCCGTAGGAATTGATCCAGGAATTGACAAAGAGCTTGGAGATCTGGATCGACGCGCTCTTGATCGCCATGGGCAAACCAAGTCGGACGAGGTCCAGAAGCATCGCCCGATCCCAGTGAATAAAGTCGACCGGGCGCATATCCAGCACAAACTCCCTGCGCCGCACAGCCAGGAAGACGACGCAGCTGACAAAGCTGACGCCCTGGGAGATCACCGTCGCCAGCGCAGCGCCGCCGGGCCCCATGTCCAGCCCCATCACAAACAAGACGTCCAGCGCGAGATTGAGCACGGCGGCAATGCTGATGAAGACGAACGGATGCTTTGAGTCGCCCATGCCGCGCAGCACGGCAGAGACGATGTTGTATCCATAGATGAACACAAGGCCTGCCATGCACACGCATGAATACGCCAGCGCACCGGCAAACGCCTCCTGCGGCGTATTCATCAGGCGGAGAATCCCCTCGCGGAAGACAAAACTCAGAAGACTCAGCAAAGCGGCGCAGAGCATCAGAAAGCCGCTCATCGTGCCGACAAAGCGCCCCAGCTTCTCCCGCTGGCCGGAACCGATGAGCCTGGCGATGAGCACCTGCCCCGCCGCGGAAAAGCCCATCGCCACAAACGTAAGAAAATGCGATACGTCGCCGCCGACAGACACGGCAGAGATGCCCGCCTTGCCCAGATGATTGCCGACGATGATCATGTCGACCATGTTGTAGACCACCTGCAGCAGATTCGACAGGAACAGCGGCCATGCAAACACCAGCAGCTGCTTTGTGATATTGCCCCGGGTAAAATCCCGGATCTGCGTCTTTTCCACGTCTGTCACACACCTGCTTCGTTTGAGAAAAAGCGTCGGATCACCGGTTCCATTTTCAGGACGGCTCCGCCGCTTCATGTTCATCTTCATTTATGCTTTGCGTAAACGGGTCGGGAATCTCCAGCAGCTCATAGAGCAGCGCCCGGTTCCTTTCCATGCTGAATTCCAGACCGGAAGCGCCATGATGATCCTGCGTATAGCGGAACGTGCCCGCAGCCGGAATGGAATGTGTCTGCACATTCGCGCCGCGCAGCGCGATCGCCTTGATCGCCAGCTCAAACTGCGCGCCGACGGACAGATCCGTTCGATACATGCCCAGCAAATCATCCACCAGCAGCAGCGCGCGCAAGGGCGTGATATCCGACAGCCCAGCGATCATCGCGCGCAGCGCCTTGCCCTGACGGCCCTGGCGGCCAAAGTCATTGTCCAATTCGCGGCAGCGCATATAGTAGAGCGCCTGCGCGCCGTTGAGCCGGCAGACGCCCTCCTGCAGCGGATAGCCGTCATAACGCCCGGCCACGCGATCGATATAATGGACTTCCGCCTGCGAAAGCTCAACGTCGACGCCGCCGACGGCGTCAATCACATCCACCGCGCCCGAAAAATTGATGATGAAACGGCCGCGGATAGGTATGCCGAAGGCCTCCTCGATATAGCGCACCAGCGCCTGCTCGCCCTCCTCCGAGCGCACCAGGGTATTGATCTTGACCATGCCCTTGCGATAGGAGGGCTGAACAAGGCTGTCGCGCGCAAAGGAGGTGAGCGTAATCCGATCCCGGCCGTAGTCCAGCGAAGCCAGGATAATCGCGTCGCTGCGCGCGCCGCCCTCCTGATTTCTGCCCCAGCCATCCGCACCGACAAGAAGATAATGCTCCATATCGATTTCTTCCGTCTGCGCACCGGCGGAAAACGCCGGCAGCAGGCACAGACACAGCAGCATGACAAACAGTCCCTTTCGCACGGTGTTCTCCCTCCTTTGTCCAATTCGCACATTGGGGTTTATTTCGACGGTTTTTTCCCGTCTCCTGCATATACGGCCAAATATAAGAAAGCCCTGCCCGCAGGCAAGGCTTCTCATATGCTTTTGATCAGATTTCCCTGACGACCTGAATCGCCACGCAGGACGGGCCGCCCTGCGTGATAAACGCCGGGGTCAGCGTGTAGGTTTCAATCGTCGCCTCGGGGAAGGCTGCCTCCATCTCCGCCTTCGCTTCCAGCATGCGCGACTCATGCACGGCATGCGTGATGTAGATGCGCCAGCCCTTGCCCACGCCATGCTCGGCAAGCTTCTTGGCGACATGCACAAGCGCCTGCTTGTAGCTGCGCTTCACGGCGGACATCACCAGCTGGCAGCCATCTTCACTCTGGGTGAGCACGGGCGCGAGCCTGATCGTCTTGCCCACCAGAGAGACCAGCGGAGAAAGGCGTCCGCCGCGGCGCAGATAGTCAAAATCCGCCGGCATGAGGAAGCTGAGGTCGGTCGCCATCATTTGCTCCAGCGCATCGAGAATCTCCTGCTTGGCTGCGCCTTGCGCTGCCAGCTTCGCCGCGGTCTCAACCATGTAGCGATGCGGACCACAGAGCGTCGTGGTATTGACGACGGTGATATTCTCCGCGCCCTCGGCGGCGGCGACGGCGCTGTGATAGGTGCCGGAGAGGCCCTCGGCCATGGCGATATTGATGATCTCCTCGCCTGCAAACTCCTGATACAGGTCCATCACCTCGCCGATGGCCGGCTGGCTCGAGGACGGCATGTGTCCCTGATTGATGATCTCCACGAACTGCTCGGCGGTCATCTCATCAAGTTCGCGATAGTTCTGTCCCGCGATGGTGACAGCCAGCGGAGAAACGGCAAAGCCGGCCTCGCGCGCCTGCCGCGTGGAATAGAGCGTGGATGTATCGGAAACAATGCGGACCATATGATAACTCTCCTTCAATATGTATTGATAAAATGCAAAAATGTTTGTATATACATAACTGAACAGGAATTATACAGGAGAATTGTTGCTCAAATGTTGCAAAGTTCTTCAGATCTTGTTTCAATATCCTTCCTTCATTCAGAGCGTGTTAAGAATATAGAAAAGAAGCTCCGCGGTGCGGAGCTTCTCTGATATCCGATTAGTCGTTGGTGTAGTTATCGAAGTAGCCCTGGATATAGATGATCGGGGTGCCCTTGTCGCCGGAGCCGGAGGTCAGGTCGCACAGGGAACCGATCAGGTCGGTCAGGCGGCGCGGGGTCGTGCCCTGAGCGGCCATGTTGCCCACGAGGCTGCTGCCATCCTTCTGCTGGATCTTGCCCTTGATCGCGTCGCGCAGCGCCTCGCCGGAGAGATCCGCGAAGTCGTTGTCCGCCAGGTACTTGAGCTTGAGCTCGTTCGGAGTGCCCTCCAGACCGGAGGTATAGGCCGGGGAGACGACCGGGTCAGCCAGCTCCCAGATCTTGCCGATCGGATCCTTGAAAGCGCCGTCGCCATAGACCATGACCTCGATGTGCTTGCCGGTCTTCTCCAGCAGCTTGGCCTGAATCTCTTCGACCAGATCCTGGCAATCGCGCGGGAAGAGCTTCACCTTGTCCTCGGTGGACTTGTTGGAGCCCAGCAGGCCGTAGCGCTCGTTGCAGCCGCTGCCGTTCACCGGGGCGTTCATGATCTCGTCCAGACCGCAGACGCGCTCCGCGCCGGCCGCCCACAGCAGGCGCTTGGTGCGCGCGCGGGTGTGAATGTCGCAATTGAGGACATTCTTGGTATACTTGAGGATCGCGCGCGGGTCGTTGGCGAAGACAACCTCCACCTCGGCGCCCATCTCGCGGATGAGGTTCGAATAGTACTCGACATAGTCGACGCCCGTGAACGGGTGCTTGATGTAGCCGAACAGCTCACGGTACTTCTCAAGAGAGAGCACATCGGAGTAGGGATTGACGCCCTTCTCGTCGAGCAGGTCCAGATCGATCAGGTGATTGCCGACCTCATCGGACGGATAGCTGAGCATCAGGACGACCTTCTTGGCGCCCTTGGCGATGCCGCGCAGGCAGATGGCGAAACGGTTGCGGCTGAGGATCGGGAAGATGACGCCGATGGTCTCGCCGCCGAGCTTGGCGCGCACGTCGTCGGCAATGTTGTCGACGCTGCAGTAGTTGCCCTGCGCACGGGCGACGATCGCTTCGGTCATCGCGCAGATGTCGCGGTCGCGCGGCTGGAGGCCGTCTTCCTTCATCGCTTCCAGGATGCAGTTGGTGACGATCTCAACCAGATTGTCGCCCTCGCGGATGATGGGCGCGCGAACGCCCATGGAAACAGTACCGATCATGCGGCTCATATATCAACACTCCTAATCTGACTTGGTTTTACGTATTTCCGGTTCTTTTGCGTGTTTTCTCTTCGCTCTTTCACATTCACCCAAGTATTATACAACAACTGAGCAACCTTGTAAAACAAAAACTTTATGATCCGGCCGATTTTTTTGCAATTCCCAACGACAAGCTTTCCATCCTCGGCATACGCTTTCATATTTTATATCTTTTCCAATCGTCTATACCCTTCTTCCATACTTTACATTCTCTCGCGCATCGTGGTACACTTTCTCTGTACCCCGTTATTTCAGCATGAAAGGCGGTTTATGTCATGATTTCCCGCTTTGATTTTGGCTCGCCCATCGACACCGGCGCCGTGGTGCGCCAGCTTCCCGTCAGCGGCGGGTCTGTTCCCTATTTTGCGCTCTCCCGCGAGGATCATGCGCTTTGTTTTACGCTTGATCTTGCGCAGGACGACATCATCTTCGGCCTGGGCGAGGCGAACCGCGGCATCAACAAGCGCGGTCACCTCTACGCCAGCTGGAACATCGACGACGGCCTGCATACCGAGTCCAAGAATTCGCTCTATGCATCGCACAACTTCCTGCTCTTCTTTAGCAAGGACAGGACGTTCGGCGCGTTCTTTGACGATCCCGGCAGGATCACATTCGATCTGGGCTACACAAAGACCGACGAAGCGCGCATCATCTCCGAAAACGGCGATCTGAGCCTGTACATCCTCGAGAGCGAAAGCCTCGGCGCGATCGCAGGCGACCTGCGCCGCCTGACAGGCAGCAGCTATCTGCCGCCCAAGTGGGCCTTCGGCTACATCCAGTCCCGCTGGGGCTACAAGAGCGAGGAGGACGTGCGCAGGATCGTCTCTGAACATCGCAGGCGCCATATCCCGCTGGACGGCGTATGCATGGACATCGACTACATGGACGACTACATGGATTTCACCGTGGATCCCGCAGGCTTTGATGATCTCCATCGCTTCTGCGGCGAGATGGCCGAGGCGCACGCGCACATGATCCCCATCATCGACGCGGGCATCAAGGAAAAGAAGGGCTACGAGGTCTGCGACGAGGGCCTTGAAAACGGCTATTTCTGCACCTATGAAGACGGCACGCCGTTCGTCGGCGCGGTATGGCCGGGCCGCAGCTATTTCCCGGACTTCCTGCGTGAGGACGTGCGCGCGTGGTTCGGCGCGAAATACCATCGCCTGCTGGACGCCGGCGTGGACGGCTTCTGGAACGACATGAACGAACCGGCGCTGTTCTATTCCGAAAACGGCATCCGCAAGGCATTCGCTCAGGCCGAGCGCATGAAGGACATGAACGTGGGCATCCACGAGTTCTTCCATCTGCGCGAGGTCTTCGCCGACATGGCCAACAGCCCCGACGATTATAAGAGCTTCTATCAGACCATCGGCCGCAGGCGCATCCGTCATGACAAGGTTCACAACCTTTACGGCGCATTCATGACCCGCGCGGCGGCAGAAGGCATGGCTGCGCACAACCCGGATCGCCGCAATCTGCTCTTTGCTCGTTCCTCCTACATCGGCGCACACCGCTACGGCGGCGTATGGCAGGGCGACAACCACAGCTGGTGGAGCCATATTCTGCTGAATCTGAAGATGCTCCCCTCGCTGAATATGTGCGGCTTCCTCTACACCGGCGCAGATATCGGCGGATTCAACGGCGATGCGACCGAAGACCTGCTGCTGCGCTGGCTGCAGCTGGGCGTATTCACGCCGCTGATGCGCAATCATTCCTGCCAGGGCACGCGCGAGCAGGAGATCTACCGCTTCTCGCTGCAAAACCAGATGCGCGACATCGTTACCGTGCGCTATGCGCTGATCCCGTATCTCTACAGCGAATTCATGAAGGCGGCGCTTTCCGGCGGCTGTATGTTCCGCCCGCTGGCCTTCGATTATCCCGACGATGAGACCGCCTGCCGCGTCGAGGATCAGGTGATGCTCGGCGGGCAGTGCATGATCGCCCCGGTCTATCAGCAGAACGCCCGCGGCCGCTACGTCTATCTGCCCGAAGATATGCTTCTCGTCCGCTTCCGCTCCGCCTCGGATTATGACTGCTTCCCGCTGGAAGCCGGTCATCACTGGATCGAGCTGGAGCTTCACGAGATGCCTTTGTTCATCCGCCGTGGCTGCGTGATCCCGCTCTCGCGCGGCGGGCAGTGGGTAGACGCCGTGGACAGCACGGACCTTACGCTGCTGGGCTGGATCGGCTCCGACGCGTCCTACATGTTCTATGACGACGACGGATTGAGCACGCAGGTCGGCCTGAAAGACGGCCTGACCGAGATCGCCGTCAAGAGCAATGCGCAGGGCACGCAGGCCTTTGGCGAGGGACTGACGCTGCATGCGGGCAGGCTGATCACCGACTAAAAAACGAAAGCGTCCGGCTCTCCCACAGGGAAAGCCGGACGTTTTTTCTTTGATTATAGAGATTCCACAAACGCCTCGATCAGGCTGTTTACCTGCTCCGGTGCATCGGTGTTGGCATTATGCCCCGCCCCGTGAATCCAGACCAGGCGATGGCCGTCTTCCTTCGTCCAGCGGCGGTTATAGCGCTTGGCCGAGCCTGCCGCGTCCTGATCGCCGCACAGAAGCAGCACAGGGCATTCAATCGGGTATTCTTCCCGGCTCTCCACCGCCTGCGCAAAGATCCGCATCCCATGATCCGCCAGCGCGCAGTATTCCTTTCGCTCGTACACGCTCCACATCTTTTCCATCAGCGTGCGGCCATAAGCTGTTGTGGCCGTACCCCTCACGCCCCATTTGAGCAGCAGCTTCCACGGGATCGACAGATACATCCAGCCTGTTCGCTTGAGCAGCCACAGCTCCCACGCAGAATAATACTTTCTGCTCAGCGAGCAGGAATCGATAGACACAAACGCACGCGCGCTGCCCGGATACAGATCCATATAGCTCTGAGCCACATAGCCGCCCAGAGATTGTCCGATGAGCACTGGATTGACAATACCCTCTGCTTCCAGAATCCCATGCAGATATGCCGCCATATCCCGCATGGAAAACGTCAGTTCAAACGGACGAGAGCAGCCATGCGCAGGTGCATCCCATACAAGGCAGTTATAACGCTCGGCAAAATACGCCGTCTGGCGCTCAAAGAGCGTATGATCCGCCGAAAGACCCGGAAGAAACACCAGCCACGGCCTGTTCATCTTCCCAGCGCCGACCCAATATGCAATGCTTCCCTTGTCTGTTTCAAAGCGCTTCTCCTGCATCATACACACTCCCCAATGGAATCCAGCAATTCCGTCCTGATCCGGTCGACCATGATGCCCGTATTCAGATAGAATGCATCGATCGGATACGCCGGCCGGACACGCTCGACATAAAACAGTTCCTTAAAATACGCGATCGCATCCTCCCGGCCGCCGCCTGATGCAAAGATCTCCCTGACCCTCTGCGCCGTCTCGACGGCCATTTTCTGAGAGTTTTCAAGAAACTCCCGTGCTTCATCGCGCTCGACCACGCCGTAATGCGGGATGAGCAGCTTTTTCGGCTCCAGCGTCTTGGCCTTTTCAAACGAATCCAGCGTCATCTGATAGCCGACGAGGTAATTCTGCAGATACAGTCCCCGGCCAAAGTACACGCCAAGCGTCTCCGTGCCCAGCAGCAATCCGTTTTCCCCCATATAGAAGCCGATCGAGCACTTGGTATGGCCCGGCAGGCCGATCACCTGGAACGTCATGTCGCCGCAGGCGATCTCGTCGCCATCGTTTACTGCGATATCAACCTTCAGTTCGTCTGTGAGATCGTCGTATTCGCAAACGCCCTGCTTCTGCGCCGCGGAGCGGTCGAGCGCGCGCATGGTCGCGCGGGCCGATGGCTTGGAAAAGATTTTCTTCACATACTCGCCCGCGACCACCTTTGCCTGCGGATAAGACTTGAGGATATAGCACGCGCCAAGCACATGGTCATAGTGAGAATGGGTCAGCAGGATATAATCCAGCTTTCTCTTTCCCAGAATGCTTTTGATCTTTTCCGCCATGCGATAGCCGGTAAAGCCAAAGCCTGTATCGCACAGGATCGCCGTGCAGCCATTATCGATGAGAAATCCGCTGTCGCCCGGAAGGACGCGCACGTCTGTGATGCTCAAATCCATCATGGAATCACCTTAAAATAAAACGATCGTAAAAAACAAAAGAAGCTCTGATTTCTCAAAGCTTCTTTTTCTGGCGCAGAAGGAGGGATCTTGCCCCTCGCTGCGGCTCGGGCTGGATCGGCTCTGACGTGCCACTGGCACGTCATTCACTCCCGATCCGTTCAAATCCCACTTCGTCCTAAAGAAGCTCTGAAAAACAAAAGAAGCTCTGATTTCTCAAAGCTTCTTTTTCTGGCGCAGAAGGAGGGATTTGAACCCTCGCGCCGCTTCACGCAGCCTACTCCCTTAGCAGGGGAGCCCCTTCGGCCTCTTGGGTACTTCTGCAAGACCTACAAAATATGAAAGATATGGCGGAGAGAGAGGGATTCGAACCCCCGGTACCTCTCGGTATCACTGGTTTTCAAGACCAGCGCCATAAACCACTCGGCCATCTCTCCAGTCTGCTCGAACCAGCAGAGATATTATATGACAGCCCACCCTCTTTGTCAAGCCCTTTTTTCTCTTTTTGCACATTCTCCCACCTTTAGATAAAGAAGCTCCTCCGGCCATCCGAAGGAGCTTCATTTCATCGTCTGAACGCCAGCAGCGCATTCTTGCCCGCCGGACGCAGGCTTTCCTCCCGCACGCGAAGCCTCCTCGCCGTATCCCAGCGCGATTCACCCTCAACAGGCCAGACAAGCACAAAACCATGTTCTGTCTTCTGCTCCGGCTTCTGCACGACATCTGTCACCGCCTGAACCCGCTGCACGCCATGCTGCACGGCATGCAGGCCCAGCACGCAGCGCAGCTCGGCACGGTCGCTGGTTGCCGGGCCCGTCATCGTTTCGATGGGGTATGCCTGCGCGCTCACGCCCTCCTGCGCTTCCACAGGGAACGTCATGGAAAATGGCTCGCGCGTATGCACGGCATAAGGAATGTCCGAATCCAGCGGCAGATAGATCAGCGTCACCTGCATGATGCCCTCGGCGTCGAGCCTCCGGCCTGCGGGCGAAGCCGCCGTGACCGCCGGCTGGGCAAACGCTGAAAGCACCGTGCCGATCGGCGGCGCATCCGGCGGCAGCGTCACCTGCAGGCGCAGGCTCTCCCGCGCGTCCATATGTGTTTCGCAGGTATGCAGATCAATCGTCTCCGTCACCGGCTCGAGCACAGGGCCCGTAAGGCTATACAGATCAGAAAGCAGCTCGATGTTTTCCTGCATGCAGCACACAAGCCGCACGCGCACCTCCGCTTCCAGGCGCAGCGTTCGGCTTTTCTCATTCTCGATCGAATCAGCCATCACGTCGGTCACCTCAGCGACCGCCTGCATCTGCGCGCCGTCGTTCATTTGTGCATCGATGCTCATCTCAAAGGGCATTTCATGCACAGTCGTCACCAGCGCATTGCCCGCTTCCTTTGAACGATGCAGCACGCGCACCTCGATCCTGCCGGACACGCCGACGCGTCCATTGCCGCCGGAGAGCTCGCACCCGCCTGCCGCTGCCGTCGCGCTGAGCACATCGCCCACACCCAGCTTCGCCGGGAGATCGAACTCCTCACGCACAAGCGTTTTATTCTCGCCTGCCGTTTCATTCATGCAGCTGGTCGCTGTCTGTCTGCGCGCAAGGAGATTGCCCGCTTCTCCGTCCTGCGCGTCCGTGATCAGCTCACGCTCCGCGGTTTCAAACGCCTCCAGCGTCACAAGCAGCAGCGCGCGCAGCGTCATGCGGCCCGTGCCGGCCGATCCCTCTGTCTCCTGCACATAGACCGCGGGCACAAGCCGCATGCCGGTGGACAGATCCGCCATCGGCAGGGTATGCATGAAATCGCAGCTTGTCTCCAGCGCGCGCACGCGGGTCAGGTCGCCCTGCGTATAGAGCACCTGGAAGCACACGCGTCCGCGCACGCCCGCCTCCCCGCGCCCCGCCTGCGCGCCGGTCAGATGCGCCTGCGCCTGCACGCTCAGCACGGTCACGGCATCGCGCATGCTGCCCGGCAGCGTCGCCTCGCCCTCGATGGTCACCTGTTCCTCGCTGCGGCCCACAAATCGCTCAAAGCGCAGCGTCTCTCGCGTCAGCTTCAGTTCCACGGCGCGTCCCTCCCCTTTGTCCATTCCGTTGTCTTCCAGCCTATGCGCCATGGCTCAGAAAAAGACCGGAAGGGTAACGTTAGGGCTGCCATCCGGGGAACTCGCATAGTCGCGCAAGCGCTCCTTGCGATTCCCGACGCTCCGCCTGCCTGCTTCCGCCACTGGCGGCGGCAGGCTTCGGTCCCCTAAAACCTGCCTGAGGGGGCATCGCCCCTCAGACTCCCTTCTCCGCTTCGCGGCGGATTCAAGAAAGATATCCGAAAAATGCCCCCGGCAGAGCCGGAGGCATTTTATGATATAAATTCTTAAAGCAGATGCGAAGCGAAAATGGGGTCTGGGGAGATATCCCCAGGCGGGGTTTGGGGCCTGCGGCCCCAACGCCCCCCTTCGTCCCCCTTAGTCCTGAAGCTGAAAGTGGATCGCGCGCATGAACGCTGGGTGGAACTTGACAACCTTGCGGTCATAGGTCACGATGCCGTTGATCTCGTCCTCCACGTCGCTGACCTGCGTATAGACCGTAGCGGACAGGCCCTTTTCCTTGACTGGGATGATCTCGTCCTCATAGAGCTTTTTATAGGCGGCGGCCAGATCATCCAGCGAGGCGATCTTCTTATAGCCGAACGCCTTCTCGGTATTGAACAGATGGCCCTCCACCGGGAAGGAATAACCGCCGAACTCCGTGAGGATCTCGCAGCGCTTCATCGGATCATCGCTGAACTTATACGGTTTGAAGTAGACATGCAGGCTCTTGAAATCGCCGATACCCTGATCATGCCAGCCGCTGGCATGGTCGATCGTGCGGGTCGTATCCAGCGCCTGAATGCGGCGCACGGCCTCGGCCGCGTCAAACTGACCCCAGCCCTCATTAAACGGCACCCACATAACGATGGACGGGCAGTTATACAGATGGTGGATCATCTCGTCGAGCTCCGCGTAATACTCCGCGCGGCCCTCGGCATCCTGGCGCTTGAACCAGCGATAGTGGTGATCCTTGAGGGAGATGCCGGTGAACAGCGGCGAGGTGATCACCAGCATGTTATAGTCCTTGCGGCCGCCATTGATCATATCCTGCCAGACGAGCATGCCCAAGCGATCGCAGTGATAATACCAGCGCAGCGGCTCGATCTTGATATGCTTGCGCAGCATATTGAAGCCCATGTCCTTGGCGAGCCGGATATCGTAGATGAGCGCTTCGTCGCTCGGCGCAGTATACAGTCCGTCCGGCCAGTAGCCCTGATCGAGCATGCCGACATGGAAATACGGCTTACCATTGAGATGCAGGCGCTTGACGCCCTGCGCGTCTTCTTTTACCTCCACGCTGCGCAGCGCAAAATAGCTGCGCACGCTGTCCTCGCCGCAGGCGGCCGCAAAGTCATACAGATGCGGCTCATCCGGGGACCAGGGCATGAACGCCTTGGGCATGACGACGATCTTCTCGCCGCTTCCTGCGCGATAGGTTTCGCCCTCAAAGGAAACGCTGACCTCGGCGGGCACGTTGGTGCTCACGATGATCTGCGTGCTCTTCTGATCAAACAGCGGGGTGATGTGCAGGCCCGTGATATAGCACGCCGGCACGCGCTCCATCCACACAGTCTGCCAGATGCCGCTCTGCGGGGTATACCAGATATTGCCGCGCTTGGTGCGCTGCTTGCCGCGGCTGTGCCAGGAAGCGTCGGTATCGTCCTGAACGCGCACGAGCAGCTCGTTTTCGCCGTCCGTCAGCGCGTCCGTAATGTCGGCGGAGAACGGCGTATAGCCGCCCATATGATCGGCAACCTTCTTCCCGTTCACATAGACGTCCGCCTGCTGATCCACCGCGCCAAAGTGCAAAAGGATCCTGCCGCCGTCCGGCTTCATATCCGGCAGCATGCGGCGATACCAGAGGAATTCGCCGGGCTTAAGCATACGATTCACGCCGGAGAGCGGCGCCTCCGGAGAAAACGGCACGAGGATCGGCTGCCACGCGCCCGGCTTTTCGCCATCGGACGTGAAGCTTACGTCCCAATAGCCATTGAGGTTTTCATACGAATCGCGCACCATCTGCGGGCGCGGGTATTCCTTGAGCACATTCTGCGGGTCGAGATGCTCGCCCCACACGGTCGTCAGCTGATTCATGGTCATCCTTCTTTCTCTATAGCATCAAACGCCGTCCGGCGGCGCGACATACAGCGGCGGCGCGACGGTCAGGAAGCCATCCAGTGCGGCGCAGATTTCATCCACCTGAACCTGATCGTAAATCTTGAACATGCTGTTGGGCGAGACGCCATACTCCTCGCAAACCCCGGCAAGCCACTTAGCGCGTGTCTTCTGCCACGGCGCGGCGCAGATCGTCAGATCCCCATGCTCTCCGCTCAGCCGCTTCATCACCGCCGGAAAATCCGTTTCGCTTTCCAGCAGCAGCTCGGCCACATGGCAGCTGTCCGGATTCTTTCTCAGCGCGCCAAAGCCGGAAAATACCCCGTCCTTCATCACGGCAAACGGCTCGTTATTCCACGAGCGCAGGATATCCAGACAGGCCTCCTCGCTGCGCGCGCAGAAGCACGCCTGGCGCCCCATCAGATCAAGCGCTGCGAAGACATGCGTCTGCTCCATGGGGACGATCTCAATACTTGAATCGTCGATTTCGCGCAGCGCATGGCGGACATTATCTCGTTCGAGCTGCGCGCGCAGCTGATAGCCGCCGTTGTCAAATCCATAATACTGATAGCGCTGGCGCTGACCACCCAGCGCAGCAAACGCCGCATTCATCTCTTTTGCGCGCGCATCGACGAGCACCATCATCGCGCCCAGATAGCCCTTTCCGCGCGCGCGGGGATGCGTGCTCACCGAGCCGATGCCCAGCGTCGTGTACGCCTTGCCGCCCGCGTGCAGCGTCACCGGATAGCACAGAAGCGTCGCGGCGATTTTCCCGTCCTCGCGCACGACGATGTGATGTCCTGCCGCGTCGCCGCGCTCGCCATAGAGCTTGGGCAGAAGCGATGCAAAGTCATGCGGCCTGTGCGCCTTGGAAAACACATAATCGATAAATTCGATGATCTCATCCTTTTCCGACGGATCGGCCCAGTATATCTTCGCCACGGCGGACACCCTCTCTGTTTTTTGTCGAATTCATTATAGCATGCCCAAACTGCACACACAAGAGATTGAACGCCACACAGCGATATGCTACAATAGGCTTATCAAAATACATCGCAGGAGGATATCCTCATGAGCCTGAAAGAGCAGATGGAAACCGGAAAAGTCTATGTCGAATTCGGCCATTCCTCCCAGGAGGATAAGGACTATGAGCAGGTGATCGAAGAGCAGCGCCAGATCGCCAAGGAGTTGTGCTTCGACTACAACAACACCCGTCCCATGGACGTGGAGGGCAAGGACGCGATCCTGACCAAGCTGCTGGGCAGCCGCGGCAAGTCCGTCTGGATGGAAGCGCCGATCCACTTCGCCTACGGCAGCAACACCTACATGGGCGATCACATCTATGCAAACTTCAACCTGACCATCGTCGACGACGGCGAGTGCCACATCGGCAATTACGTCATGTTCGCGCCCAATGTCGTCATCTCCACCACCGGCCATCCGATCCATCCGTCCATGCGCGACAAGGGCGCGCAGTTCTCCCTGCCCGTCGTCATCAAGGATCACGTGTGGATCGGCTCCAACGTGACGATCATGCCGGGCGTGACCATCGGCGAGAACAGCGTCATCGGCGCAGGAAGCGTCGTCACCAAGGACATCCCGGATAACGTCGTCGCCTGCGGCGTGCCCTGCCGCGTGCTGCGCGAAATCACCGAGGAGGACGCGATCTACTACCGCCCGGGCATGAAAATCAACGAAGACTGGGACAAATAAGCGGCATGCTGCCGCCTGCTTTTCCGACAAACCGATATAAACCTTGCATCTTGATCAGACGAGGCCGACGCTTTGCAAAAAGATTTATATCTCTGCATGGAGGACTATCCGCTATGAAGCATTTTGACCGCGTACCCGCGATCCCGCTGATCGCAAACGACCCATACTTCTCCGTCTGGCTTCCGGGCGATCTGCCGACCGAAGCCAACACCGTGCACTGGAGCGGCCTGCCCAAGTGGATGCGCGGCCACGCGATGATCGACGGCGTGGAATACCGCTTCCTGGGCAAGAACGGCGTGCGAATCATGAAGACCACGGGCGTAAGCATCACGCCCACGCGCACGATCTTTGAATATGAGGCCGCGGGCGTCGCGATGACGCTCACATTCTGGTGCCCGGCGCTGCCGGACGATCTGGACTCGCTCTCCACGCCGATCACGTTTGCGGACTTTGCCTGCCGCTCCATCGACGGTGCGGCGCACGACGTCGCTATCGAACTGATGGTGCCCAAGTCCCTTTGTTACGACGGGCCGAACATGCCTGAGCTGATGGAGGATACTTTCTGCGCGCAGGGCATGCAGGTCGCCTGCGTCGGGCAGAAGAACCAGAAGCTGCTGTGCCACAGCGGCGACAGGATCACCATCGACTGGGGCTATCTGTATGTGAGCTGCGAGCAGGAAATTGGCATGAGCCGCGACTTCGTCTGCTGCAGATACGATATGCATCTGGAAAACGAGGCGCAGAACACCTCGATGATGCTGGGCTATGACGACGTCGCCTCCATCAATTATTTCGGCGTGCCCTGCCGCGCATGGTATGCACGAAACGGCAGAACGATCATGGACGCGATGCTCGATTTTGCCGAGCGCCGCGAAGAGCTGCTGGGCAGCTGCATCGCATTGGACGAACACCTGACGGAAAAGGCGCTCGCCGTGGGCGGCGAGGATTACCGCCAGGTCGTCTGCACCGCGTGGCGGCACACGTTCGCCGCGCACAAGCTCATCGCCACGCCCAAGGGCGAGATGGCGCTGCTCTCCAAGGAAAACGACTCCAACGGCTGCATCGGAACGGTCGACCTGAGCTACCCCTCCAGCCCGATCTTCCTGCTCTTTGCCCCGGAGCTGGTGAACGCCATGTGCCGCCCCGTGCTCGAGTTCACAGGCATGCCCTGCTGGGACAAGGATTTTGCGCCGCACGACGTGGGCCGCTATCCGCATGTGCACGGACAGGTTTACGCGCTCAAGCACTATCTCCCCTGCGGCCATGTCTACCCGCCGCACTATCTCTACCCCGCCAGCGCGGACCTGTACAACGACCACAACCAGATGCCCGTCGAGGAAAGCGGCAATATGCTCGTCATGCTCGAAGCCGCCATCCATTTCGGCGCGGACGACAGCCTTGCGCAAGCGTATATGCCTACGCTGGACAAGTGGGTGAAGTATCTGGACCGCTACGGCGAGGACCCGGGCGAGCAGCTGTGCACGGACGACTTTGCCGGCCATCTGGCGCATAACATCAACCTGAGCGCCAAGGCCATCGTCGGTATCGCCTGCTACGCGCGCCTGCTCAAGCATTTCGGCAGGAACGAAGAAGCCGAGCACTGGACAGCACGCGCCAGGGAGATGGCCAAGAGCTGGCTTGAGCGCGCAAAGGCGGAGGGCGGCACGAAGCTGACCTTTGGCGGCGGCGGATGGAGCATGAAGTATAACCTCGTCTGGGACCGCCTGCTGGATCTGGGGCTGCTGGATGAGGGTTTCTACGCCCGCGAGACAGCGAGCTATCTGCCGAGGATCAACGAATTCGGTCTGCCGCTGGATTCCCGCGCGGACTACACCAAGAGCGACTGGATCGCCTGGGTCGCCGCCATGGCGCCGGACGCAGAGGTTCGCAAGGCGCTGATCGCGCCGCTGGGTCACTATCTGAGAAACACGAAGACGCGCGTCGCCTTCTCCGACTGGTATGACACCGTGTCGGGCGACTACGTCGAGTTCATTGCGCGCAGCGTGCAGGGCGGTCTGTATATGCCGCTGCTGTTTGAATCCGTAAACAAGTAATACCGGTCTCAAACAGATTTGTATCAGGCGCCCCTAAGGGATGCGTTGGGCTGCCGCCCAAACCTGCTTGGGGACATCGCCCCCCCTTCTTCGCTTTGCGCCGTTTTACGATGCATTTTTAACAGCTTCAATCCTTACGAAAAAAACGCCGGTTTCCATCTCACGGAAGCCGGCTGTTTTGATGACGCGGTTAAACCTCAATATGATGCGCGTGGCTGATGTGCTGCTGGGTATACATGACGACCTTGTCGCCCTCCTGCATGACCAGATTGCCGTTGGGGATGAGCACCTTGCCCTTGCGCTTGACCATGACGATGATCGTCTGGCGGGAGATATCCAGATCGCGGATGTGCTCGCCGATCCAGCGGCTGTGCTTGAGCAGCACGACCTCCTTAAGGTCGATATGCTCGTCGCTGTCAAAGGGCTCTGCGCCGATGACCAGCATATCGCCCACCATCAGCTGCGTGGCGCCGCGCGGAACGATGACCCTGCCATCCCGCTTGACCGCGGCGACGATGGTGCCCAGCGGAAGCTCAAGCTCCTTGATGGTCCTGCCGACCCAGGCGTCCTGCTCCTCCAGATGGATCTTGAGAAAATGTACGTCCTCGGTGCGCACATATTCGCTCATGCGCTTGATGCGCGAATACTGATCGACGAAGCCTGCGGAAATAATACCGGTCGGGATGGCGACCATGCCCACACCCAGAAACGTGATGACGATGGAGAACATTTTGCCCCATGTGGTGATGGGATAGATATCGCCGTAGCCGACTGTCAGCAGCGTGGACACCGCCCACCAGATGCCGGAGAATGCATTGGTGAACACATGCGGCTGAGCTTCATTCTCCAGGCTGTACATGCACAGGCTGGAGGCAATCATCAGGACCGCAATCAGGAACACAGAGGAAAGCAGCTGCTGGCGCTTGCTGGAGATGACCTCAGTGATGACGCTCAGTGAGTCGTAGTAGGCATTGATGCGAAAGAGCCGGAAGATGCGCACGACGCGGAACATGCGGAACGCCACCGCGCCGGATGGGAAGAAGATCGGCAGATAATACGGCAGGAAGGACAGCAGATCCACCATGCCGCCGAAGGAGAAGATATACTTGAGCAGCGCGCGCGGCTCGGAGAATTTGTCAAACTTGATCCTGGCCGTAAAGAGGCGCAGCAGATAATCCAGCGCAAAAAATGCGACGGTAACCGCCTCCACGATCAGCGCAATATGGCCGTATCGGGTTCTGAACTGTGCATAGGTATACAGAATGCTGATGGTCAGATTGACGACGATGGCCAGCATATTGACAAAATCGTAGATGCGGCTAGGATAGTCATCCAGACTACCCACCTCGATAATCTGGAAAATGCGCTTGCGAAGGGCAGTCATATCCTTGGTCAGGGTCACAGGCTGTCACTCCTCTTTCGTATTTGACGTATTCCCAATATACCTGCTGCATCCCCCTCTGTAAATGTCGTTTCTCTGCATTAACAGATTCTTAGCGATTCCTTAGCGACTTCTTTATGATATCTTAACGGTTTTCAAACACAGATTCCCTGTCTCATACAAAAAAGGAACGGATTTCAATCCGTTCCTTCTGATGTATTTTTCAATCAGAGCGCCTTTTTGAGCGCGCCGTTGTCCAGGCGGATGGCGTCCTTGCCGGGATTGATCACCAGGCCCTTATAGGGCTTGGCCATCTGGCGGGCCTCCGCAAAGGAGATGATCGTCACGCGGGTGTTCTGGCCGAAGACGGGCAGGAACCTGGTGAAATCGGTGAACAGCGGCACCCACTCCTCCTTCGTCTTGTGATAGACGATGGAACGCAGATGAATGCGGCGGGGATCCGCCTTCTTCGCCAGACGATAGCCCGGATTGCCGTTGGTGACAATATGCTGATTGAGCGCATACAGCCGCTTTGCGCCGACGGTTGCATGCAGGTCGCGGTCGCGCGGCTGCGCATTCGGATCCTCACCCTCGTAGCACATCGCCGCAAGGAAGAGCGTGTCGGGCAGCGCCTTGCACATCTGCTCCCAAAGCTGCGCCTTGGCCGCCTCATCCTCGCAGGCAAGGAACTGCGCGCTCAGCGTCTGAAACGCACCGATGCGGTCCGTCCTGGGCGCTTTTTCCTTTTTCTCCACGGGCTGAGCTTTGAAACCCACCATCTCGCGCAGCTTGTTCATGAAAGAAGCCATTGGTTGCACCTCATACCGATTTTGCATCATTATATCACGAAATCCATCCCCGGACAAGGCTTGCCCGCACCGCGGTCATTACAGGCCGAAGCTGGCGAGCGCATAGAGCACGGCGAGGAACGCAAGATTGAGCGCAGTGAACACACCCAGATATCTGCCGGCCTTTGCGCCCGGCGCCTTCATATAGAGCTTGAAGGAGATCAGACTCGCCAGCGACGCCACCAGCGTGCCCAGACCGCCCAGATCCACGCCGCGCATGAGCGCATACGCATCTCCGGTGAAGCCCGAGAGCATCAGCGCGGCAGGGACATTGCTGATCACCTGCGAAGCGAGAATGCCCACCTCCATCTCGCGTCCGGCAATCACGCGGCCAAGCAGCGCGCTGACCGCCTCCACGCGGCCCAGATTGCCCACGAACACGAAAAAGCACACGAACGTCGCCAGCAGCGCATAATCCACCTGAAAAAGCAGCGTGCGGTCATAGACGAGCATGGTCGCCAGCACGAAAACGAAGCTGACCCACTTGGGCATGACGCCCAGCACGCTGAGCAGGCACACGGCAAACTGCACGCCATGCACAATGAGCGCCTTACGGTCGATCGCGCTGCCGCTTTCCTCTCGCTTCACGGCGATCGCCTCGCGGGAGAGCAACAGGCAAGCAAACAGCACGAGCGCAAGGCTTGCAAGCGTCAGAGGCCCGACGGCGCGCAGGAAACTGCCCATCGGCATCGCATAATGCGCATAGAGATACAGATTCTGCGGATTGCCGATCGGCGTGGCCATGGAGCCCAGATTCGCCGCGATGGTCTCGATGGTCACGGTCAGAATCAGCTGCTGCGGCTTTGCGGCGAGCAGCGCCGTCGTCAGCGGAACGAACGTGATGAGCGCCACGTCGTTTGTGACCAGCATCGCCGAGAAAAAGCATGCCAGCGACAGCGCTGTGCCAAGCATGCGCACGCTGCCCGCACGGCTGAGCAGCGCATCGCAGATACGGTCCATCAGGCCGCAGCGCTTGAGCCCCGCCACCACGGCCATCAGCGCAAAGAGCAGCATCAGCACATGGGTATCGACATAGTCCGCATACGCCGCATCCGGCGGCACGATCAGCATGGAGACAAGCGCCGCGGCGAGCGCAGCGGTGAGTACGATTTCGCCTTGAAGATATTCCACAATCTTTTTCATATCAGTTCTCTTTTCCTGTCAGGTTAAAATTCCGCAGGACAGTATACTACGCACACGCGCCGTATGCAAGAAAAAAACAATGCAAAAGAAAACCTGCAAAGAACGGAAAACCTCTCTACTTTCCGTAGGTTGCAAAAGCATCGCTTTGCGCTTATGATACTTACACAGGAGGTGCGAAATCATGAATCAGTATGTGACAGGGGCCATGATCCGGGAACTCAGGGAACGGCATCACATGACGCAGGCCGAGCTCGCCGAAAAGCTCTGCGTCTGCGACAAGACCGTTTCCAAATGGGAGACGGGCAAAGGCTACCCGGACATTTCCCTCTTGGAGCCTATCGCCAGCGTTTTCGGCATATCCGTGGCGGAGCTCCTCTCCGGCAATGCCGTGCAAAACATCAATATATCTGCCAACATGATGCGCTCCAAGTTCTATGTATGCCCCGTATGCGTCAATGTGCTGCACAGCATGGGCGAGGCGGTCATCCATTGCCACGGCGTATCGCTGACTCCGGCGCAGGCGGAGGAAACGGACGAGCACCACAAGATCTTCATCGAAGGGGTCGAAGACGAATACTTCGTGCGCATTGAGCATGAGATGACCAAAGCGCATTTCATCTCCTTCGCTGCGGCGCTTTCTCCGGACAGGATCCAGATGGTGAAGCTCTATCCCGAAGGAAACGCAGAAGCGAGATTTCAGATGCGCGGCGTCAAGCAGATTTTCTTTTACTGCAACCGAGACGGCCTGTTCTCCGTCCGCGTCCATCCGGCGATCGACGGAAGGCCGGGGGCTTACGATGATTCTCCAGAGAGACGAACGCTGGAACAGACCGCAAAAAGGCTGTTTGGCTGAGCACTCATTCATCAGCTTTGGTAAATCCATAAAAAACTGCGAGTCGGGACTCAAATTGCCTGACTCGCAGTTTTTATTCTATGTCTTACGGCTGATTCGCCGCGCGTACGCCCCAGACCGCCGCGCCCGTTTCATCCAGCGCGGTAAAGCCGGTGGTGAAGACCTTCTGGCTCTCGTCATAGCCCGCCTGGATCACGCCATCGTAGGTCGTTCCTTCCAGCGTAAGGGTCAGCTTCACGCCGTCCCCGCTGCGCCATATGCCGGACAGATCGCCGGTCACGCTGCCGTCAGTGTTGAGCATGACGATCTTCGAGGCATGCACGTCCAGATTGATGTCGCGCTCATGAAGAATAACCTTATACACGCCCGTCTGATTCTGAGGTGCAACAGGATCAATCATCTCGCCCGCATAGCGCAGCGGCGACACCACCGGCCAGCCGGCGTCGTTCATATAGAACTGATGGACTCGCACGCTGTAGCGCTCGCCCTGAGAGACAAAGCGGGTATGGAAGATCAGGAAATAGCGTTCGGTCTCGGCGTCATACCAGGCGGAATTATGGCCCGGGGCCTTATAGCCCGTCGCCTTTTTGGAGTTATCCGTCTCATACGGCTCCCACTGATGGCCGCCCATGAGCTTGACGCCGTAGCCCGCGTAGTCCGGATCGTTGAAATACGAGCCATCAGAACCGCCGCAGTCGATCATATCCTGTCCCAGCGCGTCCACATACGGGCCGTCCGGATTCTTCGATCGGCAGACGCGGATGTTATAGCCGTCGTTTGCATTCAGGCCGCCAAAGGAGAGGAACAGATAGTAGTAATCCGTCTCCTCGCTGTAAAGGATATACGGCGCTTCGATTCGGGCATGGTTTTTGCCCAGCAGCTTCTTGCCGTAGCCCTGTCCCTCCAGCGGAAAGCCGGTGTTCTCGTCCATCTCCAGGATGAAGATGCCGCCGGAATAGGAGCCGTAGACCATCCAGAGCTTGCCGTCTTTATCATAGAAGGTATGCGGATCGATGACATTGGGCAGCTGCGTCGCGTCATAGCCCTCCATGCCGGACTTGAGGAAGATGCCCAGATTCTGATACGGTCCCTCCGGCCTGTCGCTGACAGCCAGACCCAGCGCAGAGAGCGGCGAGGAGCCCTCGCAGGTGCAGTAATACAGATAATAGCGGCCGTCGGCGAGCTGCTGCACGTCGGACGCCCAGAAGGTCGCCGTCCTGGCCCAGAAGAGCGCCTCCTGCAGTTCCGTCTGCACATCCTCAAAGAGCTTGCAGCCGGACTCCGCATTGCGGGAGATGGTCTCCCAGCTCATCAGATCCTGCGAGCGCGCGGCGGCCA
Source organism: Clostridiales bacterium (assembly GCA_015056305.1). Lineage (GTDB taxonomy): Bacteria > Bacillota > Clostridia > Christensenellales > Aristaeellaceae > Ventricola. The sequence continues at coordinate 26,882 of SVGO01000011.1, forward strand.
TGTGGCTGCCGTAGATATAGAAATATCCGTCGTCCGCCAGAATCACGGACGGATCATGCACATTGGCATTCTTGAACTTGGGCGGCGCCGCCTCCTCGCCCAGCGCGCACGCGCACACGGACAGCAGCACCAGACACAGCGCAAAAAGCATCTTTTTCATACGGCACATTCCTTTCCCTTACAGCCGATCCAGCAGATCAATCTGCGAAAAATCCTCGATATACGCATCGCAGAGCCGCTTCATCTCCTGCGTATACTCCGCGGAGGATTCATCATACACGCCGCACACGCGCATGCCCGCCGCCTTCGCCGTCGCATCCGCGCCGAGATTGTCATCCAGAAACCAGATCTCGCCCACCGGCCTGCCGATGCGCGCAGCAGCCATATGATAGATATCGGGATTAGCCTTGGTCGTGGAAAAATCCTCGCAGGACCAAACGTTGGTGAACAGATCATACACACCCAGCCGCCTGAGGCATGGATCAAGCATCGCATGCGGGCTGGCGGTGAGCACATTCAGCTCGTCGCCGCGGGTCTTGAGCCGACGGAGCGCCTCAATCACATGCGCCTTCGCCGGGACACGATGGGTATACGCCTCCACCGCGCGCTCGGTCATCACGGCCACGATCTCCTCCACCGGCTTATTCAGGCCCATGGAGGCAAAGAGTTCGGCGGTTTTTTGATAGCCCAGCGGCGTGGTGGTCTTGATAATATCCGGCTGGTGCGCCACGTTGTTTTCGCGAAGGATGCCCAGCATCATGGACGCATAGACGGGCATCGAATCCACCAGCGTGCCGTCAAAATCGAACAGATAGGTTGCCATACGCAGCGCTCCTCATCAACTCTTTGCTAAAGAAGTTATTTTTTATTATAGCACACAGATATTGGAAACGGCAAATCCCCCGCCGCAGAAAACACAGCAGTTTTTCCTTTTCAGACATGTGTCATATTTTCTTAATGCCATGCCGCTTCTGATCTTGCAGGGATCTCCGGCACATGATACAATAACAGAAATACACAAGGAGGCAGCATTATGGCATCCAAGAAAGTGGGCACACTCATCAAAGAAGCGCGCACGGGTGCTGACCTGACGCAGGAACAGCTCGCGCGCAAGATTTCCGGACTTTCCGCAAACGACATCAGCCTGGCCGAACGCGGTCAGAAGGAGCTGACGCAGGCGCAGCTCAAGCAGATCGCCAAGGTTACCGGCGTCACGCAGGCCTCCCTCATCAACGCCGCCAAGGGTTCTTCCTCCGCCAAGAGCAGCACTGCCAAGAAGGCGACCACTGCGAAGAAGACCACAGCCACCGCCAAGAAGACGACTTCTTCCTCCGGCGCCAAGACCAGCAGCATCAAGGTGACGGCGACGGAAAAGAAACTCCTTGAGCTGTACCGCGAGGCCGATTCCGAAACCAAGAAGTCTGTCATGAGCATGCTCAAGGGCGAGGAAGACGCAACCGATTCCGTCCTTGAAAACATCCTCAGCGTCGTGCAGGACATGCTGCAGGACGGAAAGTAACATCACGCTGTGCAATACCGTACAAGCCCGGTTCAGTACAAAACTGAACCGGGCTTGCGATATCTATGGTGATTTTAAATGTCGGCGCTTCCCAGACGAATCCAGTATCCGGCCGCTTTGCTTACAGTCTCCAATAACGAACACCTTCCGTTCGGCAGCCTTATAACAGTCCTCGAGAAAGGCCTGCCAGCCTGTCAGCATAAGCTTCTCCGTATTTCTGCGTAAGCGCCTCATGCGCCGCACGCATCCGGGTCGGTCGCCTCTGCGCATCGTGTGAATCAGTAGCAACAAAATCAACGATTTCGTTCTTAAACCACTTTTTCAGGTGATGATCCTTCAGCAGGCCTCTCCCTTTCAGAACGGAACTGCAGTTAACCTGATAACGGACGTCATACGCATCTTTCAATCTGTATGCATGATTTCTCCGATACAGGCACTCGTAGCGCTCGATATGGGCAATAATGACGTCGTAGCCGCAGCGTTGCAGCATGCCAATTGCAGATTCCATTTCTGCATAGGAGATGTCCGGGACAAATTCCAGCAAAACATATCCGGAATCAGCCAGAGCGGGCAGCTGCCCTTCCAATGCAAAGCGCTCAAGCGCGGGGGTAAACATAATCTCTGCACCGGCATACAGATCGATCTGATAGTTCTGGGAATGACAATAGGCGCGCGCCTCATCCAATCGCGTGCTCAGCAGGTCATTATTCAGCGGCTGCACGCCCGGTGTAACATGGGGCGTAGCGCACAGAGAGGTTATGCCGTCCGCATGAGCTGCATCCAGCATAACCTCCATGTCGGATCGGGTCCGTGGACCATCGTCAATCCCATATAGAAAGTGCGCGTGAATATCCAGATATCCGCTCACTTTTTCGCCACCTTGTTATTCGTTTTGGTTTTTCCCCGTTTCCCATCGGTCTCTTTTTTGTCATAATGAGAATAATAGGACTTATAATACTTGCGGCTGAGATAGTTATCGAACTCAACCTTATTCAGCACTGCGCCGATGATCGGGCAGCCGGTTTGTTCGATCTGCTCTTTTACATCGATCAGTTCCTGCCGACGAACCGCATTGTAATTCACGGCGATCAATGTTCCGTCACACGATTTTGCAATCTCGGCAGCATCAATAACCAGACCAACGGGCGGAGCGTCTACCAGAACATAGTCGAAATGAGCAGCCAGATAGCTGAGCAGCTCCCCAAAGTGATCCGTGTTGAGCAGCGGCAAAGGATTGGACACTTCTCTTCCAATCGGGACAATGTATGCACCGCTGATATTCGTACTGTAGATCACGTTGCTTTTATCGGTCATGCCGGCAAGCAAATGCGCAAGGCCCCACTTGCTCTGCTCATCTTCAAACCGCAGGCCATACCTGGACGTAATGTAACTCCGTCTCAAATCCGCATCAACGAGCACGACCCGCTTGCCGTATTGGGCCATGGTGCGCATGATGTTCATCGTAAGAAACGATTTGCCCTCGGACGCATGCGAACTTGTAATCATGATTCGCTTCATGTTCGCGCCCGAAAAGGAGAGGTTGGTGCAAAGCGTATTGATTGCTTCCTGACCGGCATAACTCAGAGGGGCAAACCGACGTATTTCAATTCTTTTCATGATTGCCTCCTCGAGCTCTTCTTGCTGTCAGTCTCTTCTTCAATTGGCACAATGGCGATCGTCGCCAATCCTGTATACTTTCTGATGTCATCAGCGGTCTTATATTTATCATCCACAACGGAAATGACCGTCACATATGCGCACGCCAGCATTGCGCCCATCATGAATCCCAGCAGTACATTCATCTTCTTGTTGGGGCTGACAGGATGGGTCGGCACCAGCGCCACCGACATAATGTTCGGCTTATCGGTTGCCATTGTATCCGCGATGTACTGACTGGCCACCTTTGCATACTCATTTGCAATCGCAGCGCCTTCTTCAGCATCAGGCGATGTGATTGTAATATCAATCATGCGCGTACTCTGCTCATTCGATATTGTCAGCATGTCCTCCATATTTTCATATGTATAAGAGAGATTCAGATTCGAGATGACCTCTTCATGAACTTCCCACAGCTTGAACACTTTAATGTAGTCCGGCGTCAGGGCAGTGCCAAGCTGCAAGTCCGAGTAATTGATTGCAGAATCACTCCGATTCAGAACATATATACTGGAAGTCGCCTCATACATCGGCGTGACCAGAAATACTGTATATGCGCCAGCAAAAATGGCCAGGATCAGCGCAGAACAGATGATCAGCTTCCAGTTCGTCAGCAGGCGATAAAACAAATCCGCCAGATCAATAACATACGCATCGTCTCGTGCCGGCTGCGTCGATTGCGAAGTGCTTACCTGGGTTTCAAGCCTTCTCTTGCGTCTTTCAGACATAACTTCACTCTCCGATCATTTATATATTCTGTTAATCGCTACTGGATGCAAATTACAAACGTTTATTGGTAATACTTCACGGAAAATGTGTTTGTTGGCCTCGTATTCGCCGCGTACATAAGCATGTATGTAGAGAAAAAGCGACTTCTGTTTCAGAAGCCGCTTCTCTGGCAGGGGCAGTAGGATTCGAACCCACAACAAAGGTTTTGGAGACCCACGTGTTACCATTACACCATGCCCCTAAGCACCTGTTTAGTATAGCATGGACATATACACTTGTCAACGTTTTTTTCAAAGTTTTGCAAAATTGCGCGCGCCATTCCCTTGTTTTTCCTGTTGACAAACGACGCGTTCGGGGTATAATAATACATATAAGAACATTTGTTCTCATTTGTATAGTGAGGTGACAAAATTGGACAGGGTGATCCTGCATTGCGACGCAAACAGCTACTATGCATCCGTCGAATGCCTGTATACGCCAGAAATTCGCCATAAGCCCGTGGCCGTAGGCGGCAGCGTCGAGGCGCGCCATGGCATCATCCTGACCAAGAATGCGCTCGCCAAGCAATATGGCGTGAAGACGGGCGAAGCCATCTGGCAGGCGAAGCAGAAATGTCCCGATCTGGTGTGCGTGCCGCCGGATTTTGAGCTCTATGTGCGCTTCAGCGGCAAGATGCGCAGGATCTACGAGCAGTATTCCTCCCGGGTGGAGTCATTCGGGCTGGACGAGAGCTGGATCGATCTGACGCAGGCGGGCTTCACGTTCGCCGATGGCGTGGCTGTCGCCGAGGAAATAAGAAACAGAATCCGTGAGGAACTGGGCATCACGGTGTCCGTGGGTGTGGCGGACAACAAGATCCTCGCCAAGCTGGGCAGCGATATGAAAAAGCCGGACGCGGTCACCGTGCTGCCGCCCGAGAGCTTTCGGGAAAAAATCTGGGATCTGCCCGTGCAGGAGCTGCTCTACGTCGGCCCAAGCACCACGCGCAAGCTTGCCCGGCTGGGGATCACGACGATCGGCGGACTGGCCTGCTGCGACAGCGCGATTCTCAGCAGCCTGCTGGGCAAAAACGGCCTGACACTCAAGGCCTATGCCAACGGACAGGACCGCACGCCCGTGATGCCCGTCGATCACCACAGCTGCGTCAAATCCGTGGGCAACAGCACCACCCCGCCGCACGACCTGACGACCATGGACGACGCGCGATGCATCTATTATCTGCTCTCAGAGTCCGTCGCCGCGCGGCTGCGCAAGGGCGGCTTCCGCGCGCGATGCATCTCCATCTCCGCCCGCACAACCGATCTGGTCACGCGTTCGCATCAGGTCATGCTCAGCCGCCCTACAAACCTGACAAGCGAACTCGCCCGCGCAGCGATGGCGCTCTTTTCCGATCGCTTTGCCAGTGGTTTGCCCTATCGCAGCGTTGGGCTCTCCTGCAGCATGCTGACCCGGGACGACGAGCCGGTTCAGCTGGATTTCATGGGCAATGAAACACGGCGCATCCATCAGGAGCAGCTTGAGCGCTCCATCGACTCGCTGCGCAGCCGTTACGGACATCAGATCATCCAGCGCGGCGTGGTGCTGCAGGATCGCGGCTATGCAAACATCAATCCCGTTGAGGATCATACGGTTCATCCCGTACCCATGTACACAGGCTGATTCCTTTTGCCATCAGGAGGGCATAAACGATGTCATCATTCCGAAAGAATCCAGCCAAAATCTTCGTCAAGGTCCGTGCGGATCATCTCATCGGCGGCGGCGTGCGTCCGCTGATGCTGCGCACAGAGGACGGCCCGGCCATGCGCATCGACCGGGTCACAGACGTGCGCGAAGCGCCCTCGCTCAAGGCTGGCGGGCAGGGCCTCCGCTACACCTGCATGATCGAAGACCGGCGGCTCTATCTTTTTTACGACGATCCGCACTGGTTTATCGAGGCGGACGACTGACGCGCACACCCCTTCTTTCAGCGGAATACGATAAAGCAGACACGCTGAAAGGAGGGAGGCGGAAGGAGCTTTCCTTCCGTCAAAACGATATGGAGAACCGCAATATGCCCGTCGTTCCGCTGCCCAATCCAGGCGAGGGCGGCGCCGTCTTCCCCGGCAATGAGAATACCGGCGCCATACCCGTCATTCCTCTGCCCAACCCTGGTGAGGGCGGCGCCGTAAACCCCGGCGGCATCATTCAGCCGCTGCCCAATATCACCATTACTGTGCCTGTTCGCTACGCAGCGGTGCGCTTTCTGAACGCAACGCACGGCTACCCGGCCTTCCGGATCCTCATCGACGGCGTTCGCGCTGCCAATCTGCTCGACGCGGGCAGCGCCACCGGCTACATCCGCATTCCTGCCGGCAGCCGCACGATCACCGTCGCCGGACAGGACGGCTATATCTATCTTGAGCAGGCGCTCCCCTTCGCCGCATCGACCACGTCCACGGTCGCCATCATCAACCATGCAGGCGGCCTCACGCTCACGAAGATCGCGGACGCATGCCGGGTGGTGTGAGGGGGGATGATGGGACGTTAGGGCTGCCGCCCTAAGACCCGCCAAGGGACTTCGCCCCTTGACCCCATGCTTGCTTCGCGGCGGTTTTAAAATGTTTATGCAAAAACGCCTTCGGCTTTGCCGAAGGCGTTTTACAGTATAGATGTTTAATCCCGCTGCAAAGTGAAGAAGGGAGTCTGAGGGTTCGGATTCTCCGAACCGGGACAGGAGTGAATGACAGCTAAGCAGGGCTGTCAGAGCTGTCCTGAACGACGAGCGTCGAGCGAGGAGATAGAAATCCCTCAGGCAGAGGCTTGGGCGATAGCCCAACGTCTCCTCACCCGTTGCCATCCCAGAAGGCATGCTGAGGCACATAGCCCACTGTGCCATCTGCGCGCAGGACGATATACCAGTCGTCGCCGGAAACACCGATGATGAAATCATTCGGATTGCTTTCAAACATGCCGCAGGAATCGGCATTCCGGTTGGGCGCTGCGAGCATCAGCGCGCCACGTTCCCAATACGCCTCCCGAAGCTGCATCTGCGGGAACGCACAGGCGAGCTGCGCTTTTTCGCTTTCGTCAAAGGCGAGGTATTGGGTCATCATATAGCCCGTTATGGCGTTTTTGCCGCGGCCGATCTGCACCTTCGTCCATGTATCCCCGCGTTCGAGCACCAGCACGGGCGTGCGGTTATAAAATTTACCGTAGGAATATGCGCCCTTATCCGGCTCCGCACGCAGATGCAGGCGGTCTGCAGGGTTGGGATTATTCACCAGCGCATAGGCATTTTGATCAAGCTGCGCATACATCTCCTCATACGTCGGCGCAAGCATCATATGCTGATTGATCAGCGTTCCCCACGGCGATGAACCATAGACGTATCCGTCATTGCGGTAGACAGTTGTCTGCCCTTCAGGCGCAATATAGTCCGGTCCGAGCGCGCGCACGCCGCTGTCATCCACCCCGGTGAGCACCCAGCTGCCCTCGTCCACACGATTAAAGCTATACATCATCACGCCGGAGCCGATAAACACCTCGCCGTCGCCTGCGTGATAGGTATCCATGACCGCATCGCCCGTAAACCAGATCGATGCGACACGCTTAAAAAACGCGCCGTCCCAGTCATCGATGCGCAGGCAGACGCGGCCGCCCACCGCATCAAAATGCTTCGTGGAATCAAACAGCCTTGCCGCATGCACACGGGAAATATCCATATCCCGCAGCGTATCGCCATCCTCCGCCTGCGAGCGGGCAAAGGCTTCATTCTTCGTCAGCGGATACAAGCCGTCCGTCGGATCTGCATCGAATGTATCGATGTCAAATTTCGCCAGCTCAAGGCTCTGTGCAAATTCCTCACTCACCTCAAGAGGCGCATACATCCAGCGGGCGCGGATGTTCTCATTCTCGTCTTCGTCGGTTTCCTCGTACCAGAGCTTGCCGTCTCCTACCCAGCTCCACATGCCCGAAATCCCGTTTTCATTGGGCGAATAGGACAGCGTGCTCACCTGACCCCAGCATCCCTCAGACTTGACCGCGCCGTAATGCACGGAGGATTCATTCTCCCTGTCGTGATAGGTATACCAAAGCGAATCCCCGCCGGTATCGATGAGCAGACTGGGCAGCTGATCGCCATCATAGACGGCATTGGTGTTGTCGATGGTCAGCGTATACGAGGAATCATCCTGCGCCTTTTCGGCCATGCACAGGATATTGTCTTCACCCTGCTTGAGAATCAGCGCAAACTGACCGCAGCTCTCGTTGCCCCAGCCGTCATGCGCTGCGATTGCATATCCCGGATGGACGGATGCGCACAGATCGACCACGGCCTGCGGCAGCGCGGGGACTTCCTCGGCGCATGCACATCCGGCAGCAAAGGCAAGCATCAGCAGCAGGGTGATCAGCTTTTTCATTTGCAATCATCTCCTTTGATAACAAGACGTGCCTGTTATGCTTTTTCTTCCCTGTCCGCGCTCCTATCGATGAATTTTTCCGCAAGCCGTTCCAGCTTTTCTGCGTTCTTTTCGGCGCTGCGCTGGGCAATCATGGTGCGGATCTGCCCGGCAGCATCCTCAAACCAATCCGGCAGCGTCTCCTTGAGCGACGTACCCAGCCGCTTGAAGGAATCGATGATGATCTCTTTTGTCTCCTCGTCCATAGAAGAGGCTGCGCGCAGGATCGCCCGGACGTTTCTTCCCTCAAACAGATCGGAAAGATTGCGTCCGTCCGAAGCGCTGAGCACGCTGTACACGCCGTCGATCACGCGCTGTCGTTCCTGATTATCCAGCGTGGAGAGCCAGTTTTTGATCGTGTCCTCCGCCAGACGGCTCTCGCGCGTGCGCTCCGGCACGGTGATAAAGCTGCCGCCCATGACCTGCCAGGTATAGGGATTATGCTGGAAGAGGCCGACCGCATCGCTTTTCACGACGATAAACGGCTCCGCATGCCACAGCAGAATGCCGATGAGCGACGACTGCGGCACCAGCGTATGGATGCGCATATCGATCTGGTGGAATTCCCTGCTTTGGATAATCTGCTCATTGAATCCCGGCCCGTCAAAATTATACACGCAGGCGATCCGCTCCTGCACCGCCGGCGGCGCAAAGATGCCGGCATACGCCGCCAGATTGCCGCCCTTGGAATGGCCGCCGAGAATCGCCGTCATCGGCAGAACGGACGACGCGCGCGCAATATACTCCAGCGCAGCGCCCTGCGCGGGCACCTCGCTTGAAAAGCTCATGTTGAAATCTTCCTTCCAGCCGACGACGGTGGAATCCGTACCGCGGAAAGCGACAAACGCAGGGCCGGCCGGCGGAAGGAACGTGATGGCCGAAAACTGCGTTTCTTCATTATATTGGTTCACATAGCCCGTCAGGCGTATCGTGCCGAAGCGCTCGGAATCCTTCACCGCCTCCAGCAGCAGGCAGTCCTCTTTGACGGAATCGATCATGCAGGAAGAGGACAGGCCGTGCTCCAGAAAATACTCCGCCACGTCCGCAAGCATCGCGCCTTCCCGGGAGAATTCCCCGGATACCAGACCGTCATAAGGCATATACGACAGATAGCTGAGCACTAAAGCGTCCACCGCGCAAAGCGGCACCTGTGCAAAAGGGATATCGCCCCGCCATAGCACATAATCGATGATATTGGCCATGATTTCTCCTTCCCCATGCCGCGCCATGCGGCATGCCTATGGCTAGATTATAGGTCCGCCCTTACCATCTGTCAACAAAAGGGGGACTGACCGCCGATCGTTCAAACTGCTGTGCATGCCTGAAAACGCAATAAAAATTGAATTTTCAGGCAATTTTGCGATCCTTTTGAATTGACAGACCCGCTGTCGTGTTTTATACTTACATGCATATCTCCGCGGATGGGGTTTATTTCCTATGCACGGGATAGATCGCATGAATATCTGGGAGGCGTCAATTTGCTTCACACCTGGTCTGTGACGATCCCGCAGCTGAAGCCCTTGGGGCTCAAGCGCCGCGCATACCTGTATCTGCCCCGTGCATATGACGAGGAGCCGGATCGCCGTTTCCCCGTTCTGTATATGCTCGACGGCCAGAACGTATTTCTGGACAGTGAAGCGTCCTTCGGACGCTCGTGGCGGATGTACGACTATATGAACTTCTCTGAGGCACCGGTCATCATCGTCGCCGTGGAGTCCAACCGCATCGGAAACAACCGCTTGTGCGAATACTCGCCCTTCACGCACACCGAGTCCAAACTCGGCGAGATCGAAGGGCGCGGGCGCATCATGATGGACTGGATGGCGCACACGCTCAAGCCGCAGATCGACAAATACTTCCGCACGCTGCCTGACCGCAAGCACACAGCCATCGCCGGCTCGTCCATGGGCGGCCTGCTCAGCCTGTATGCAGTCTGTCAGTACAGCGATACATTCGGCCGGGCCGCCTGTCTTTCGCCCAGCCTCTGGGTTGATCCCGACAAGGTACGCCGCATGCTCAAGCGTGCGCGCATTCAGGAAGACACCATCGTCTACATGGACTACGGCTCGGACGAAATGGGCAATCATCCCGAGACGGCAGACGTTCTGCCCAGCGCATTCCAGTCCCTGTACGCCAAGGGCGTACACCTCACCTTCCGCATTGTCCCCCACGGCGTGCACAGCGAGACCTGCTGGGAAGAGCAGGTTCCTGTCCTCATGGCGTGTCTGGGTCTTATATAACCGGCATGCTGCCGGGAGCATTTCCGACAAAGTACTGTAAATCTCGGACTCAGGCTCACGTGACCGATGCTTTGCAGATTTACATAACAAATCTACCTGTTAAAGGAGCTTACGAATGGAAATCCGTTATTTCAAGAATTATTCCCACTGCCTCGGCCGCGACATGGAGATGAAGGTCTATGGTCATCGCGGCAAGCCGGTGCTCTTTATCCCCTGTCAGGCGGGTCGTTTCATGGACTTTGAGGCCTTCCACATGGACGACGTGTTCCGTCCGTGGATCGACGCGGGCAAGGTGATGGTCTTCTCCATCGACACCATCGACGGCGAGACCTGGGCCAACAAGGGCGGCGACAACCGCTGGCGCATTGAGCGCCACGAGGCGTGGTTCCACTACATCGTCGACGAGGTCGTGCCGCAGATCCATCATCTGGCGGGCGAGCGCAACTGGCATCAGGAGATGATCATGACCTTCGGCTGCTCCATGGGCGCGCAGCACGCGGCGAACCTGATCTTCCGCCGTCCGGACCTGTTCGACAGCTGTCTGGCGCTTTCTGGCGTGTATGATTCCCGCGACGCCTTCGGCGGCTACATGGACGATCTGGTTTACGCCAA
>SVGO01000123.1 GCA_015056305.1 Clostridiales bacterium
CCTTCGCGCCGCACGCCGCCGCAAGCGGAACGAGCACAAGCGTCGTCGTATCGCCCACGCCGCCGGTGGAATGCTTATCCACACACACGCCGTCGATGGCGGACAAATCCACCACACCGCCCGAGCGCATCATTTCCATGGTCAGGCAGGCGGTTTCCTCGGCATTCATCCCGCGCCAGCAGATCGCCATCAGCAGCGCTGAAAGCTGATAATCCGGCACGCTGCCATCCGCCGCGCCGCGCGCAAAATAGCGGATTTCTTCAGGAGAGAGGGCCTTGCCCTCCTTCTTCTTGAGAATCATATCGACCATGTTCATGCGCGTCCCTCCTCATCATGCTTTGGCTTTTCCTGCAATCAATCCAATTGCAGGACTTCCCTGATTGTTTCTTTCCAGATTTTCAGCTTATTCTCATACGCCATCGTATACGCCGGACTTGTGCTCGGCATACGCACAACGCGTCTGTCCCCTGCATAGCCGGACTTCAAAAACAGACTGTACGCCGCACCCCCGTTGCACAGCACGGTATGGATATGCGGACAGCTTTCATACAGCGAGGCAAAGTCGTTGTACTGGATATCCTTCATATTGGAATCCAGGCTGCCCTTGCGCTCGCAAATGCCGGCCACATCCCAAAGTGCCAGACCATTTTCATGGATCAGCTGCTTTTTCGCCTCGTAATCCGCTGTCGGTTCCGCACCGAACACCTCAAAGAGAATCGGCCAAAATGCGTTGCGCGGGTGCGCATAATACTGCGCATCCGCCAGAGATTTTATGCCGGGCATAGAGCCCACAATCATGATTTTTGCCTGCGGCGAAAACACAGGCTCAAAGCTTCTGCAGATCATACGCGCTCGATGTCAAAGCCCGCCGCGCGGCCCATGCGGTTCATGACCGCAAGGCCGATGCCCGTCGCCTCGACCGCCTCGCACAGCGCCACGGTCTCCCCGCGCTCATCCAGCTCGCGCAGCGCGCCGAAGAGCCTGGCTGCTGCCTCCTGCGGACGTCTCACGCTGCCCAGCGAGATGCGCGTACGATTGCCAAAGTCGTGCTCGTCAAAGCCGAGAATTGCCGGCTTCTCACCCGCCGCCTCCGCCGCGTCATAGCGCGAGCAGATGGCGCGAATGACCTCTTCGGCCGCGCCGTCGTATATCACCGTCTTCGCCTTCGGCGCGTAATGCTTATACTTCATGCCCGGGGAACGCACGATGTCGCCTTCGGCAAGGGGACTCATCACGTGCTCATCCACGCGCACGTCGCCAAGCACTTTTTCCACCATCTCCGGCGTAATCCCGCCTGGACGCAGGATCACCGGAACCTCGCCCGTCGCGTCGATGACGCTGGACTCCACGCCGACCTCGCTCGCGCCGCCATCCAGAATCATCGAGATGCGTCCGTCCATGTCCTCAAAGACGTGCTGCGCGGTCGTCGGGCTGGGCTTTCCGCTGCGGTTTGCGCTCGGCGCGGCAATCGGGCAGCCGCTCGCCGCGATCAGCGCGCGCGCCGCCTCGCTGGCGGGCAGACGGATACCCACGGTATCCAGTCCGGCGCTCACGGCGCTGGGAATCTTGTCGCTCTTGGGCAGAATCAGCGTCATCGGGCCCGGCCAGAACGCTTCCATCAGCCTTTTGGCGCTCTCGGGAATCTCCCGCACCAGCGGCGGAATCTCAGCCAGGCAGGATACATGCACGATCAGCGGATTATCCCCCGGACGGCCCTTCGCCTCAAAGATCTTTTTCACAGCCGCTTCGTCCAGCGCATTTGCGCCCAGGCCGTATACCGTCTCTGTCGGCATGCCGACCAGCTCGCCGCTTGCGATCAGCCGCGCAGCCTCGGCGATCGCCTCCGGGGAAACGGGTTTCACTTGCGTAATCATTTCCATACCTTCTTCGTTATTTCAGGTTCATGCGTTTGAGCTGCTCCTGCTGATCGCTGACAATCAGCTCGTCGAGAATCTCATCCATATCGCCGTCGACAAAGGCGTCGATCGAATAAATCGTCTTGCCGATGCGGTGATCCGACACGCGGCCCTCATTGAAATTATACGTGCGGATGCGCTCGCTGCGATCGCCCGTGCCCACCTGCGCGCGCCTTTCGCCCGCATAGGCCGCGTCCGCCTCGCTCTGCATCTTCTCATAAAGGCGGCTGCGCAGCACGCGCATGGCCTTTTCCTTGTTCTTGAGCTGGCTCTTTTCGTCCTGACAGGTCACCACCGTGCCCGTGGGCAGGTGCGTAATGCGCACGGCGCTGTCCGTTTTATTGATATACTGGCCGCCGTGACCCGACGCGCGGTAAACGTCGATGCGCAGATCGTTTGGATCGATCCTCACATCGATCTCCTCCGCCTCCGGCAGCACGGCCACCGTCGCCGTGGAGGTCTGGCGCTTGCCGTTGCTCTCTGTGACGGGAATGCGCTGCACACGATGGACGCCGCTCTCGTATTTGAGCCTGGAAAACGCGCCCTCACCGCTGATGGTGAAGATCGCTTCCTTCACGCCGCCCAGCTCGGTCATGTTCGTGTCCATCATCTCCACCCGCCAGCCGCGCCGCTCGGCATAGCGCGTGTACATGCGCATGAGCAGCGTGCCAAAGAGCGCAGCCTCCTCGCCGCCAGCGCCGCCGCGGATCTCCATGACGACGTTCTTCGTGTCGTTGGGATCCTTAGGCAGAAGCAGCAGCTGGATCTCCCGCTCGGCCGCAGGTATCTCCTGATCGAGCCGGGCAAGTTCCTCCTTGGCCATATCCGCCATATCCGGATCGGAGAGCATCTCCCTAGCACCCGTGCGCTCGTCCAGCAGCTGCGCATAGCGCGCAACAGCGCGATCCAGCGGCTCAAGCTGGCTGTGCTCGCGCATGAGCGTGCGCCATTTTTCCTGATCCGACACAACGTCCGGATCAGACAGCAGCGCACCCAGCTCCTCAAAGCGGGGATGCACCCAGTCGAGCTTATCAAGCATGGCTTAATTCTCCTTCACCGCGCCAACGACGCGCCAGTTATCGCCATAGTCCTTGAGCGCAAACGGCTCGCCGATGTGCTCAGAAAGCAGCGCAGACACGGCATCCTTCTGCTGCCAGCCGATCTCAAAGAGCAGACAGCCGCCCTTTTTGAGATGCGCGCCCGCTTCGCGGCTGATGCGCCGGTAGAAATCCAGTCCATCCTCGCCGCCAAAGAGCGCAAGCTCCGGCTCCTGGAGCACCTCGGGCATCAGTTCAGCCATCTCCTCGCGATTAATATACGGCGGATTGGATACGATCATGTCGAACGTTTCGCCTTCCAGCGCAGCAAAGCAGTCGCTTTTCACAAAGCGCACCTGCGCGCCGTTTCTTTCGGCATTGCCTTGGGCGATTGCCAGCGCCGCGTCGCTCACATCCACCGCGGTCACCTGGCAATCTTTTCCAAGCTTTGCAATCGACACCGCCAGCGCACCGGAGCCCGTGCCGATATCCAGCACGCGTGCGCCGGGTTTCAGCCTGCGCAGCGCCTCCTCGCACAGGATCTCCGTATCCGGGCGCGGAATGAGCACGCCGGGCTCGACGTGAAATTCCAGCCCCATAAAGCCCGTGCTTGAGAGAATATACTGCATCGGCTCGCGCGTCTCGCGCCGGGCGATGATCGCCTCATATTCCTCCAGCTTGTCTTCAGGCATCGCCTTCCAGCTATTCATGCGCAGCATCAGCGCATCCTCGCCCATCACATGGGCAAGCATCACCGCCGCGTCATAGTCGCCACTCAGCACGCCCGCCGCATCCAGCCTTGCGGTCGCGGCCTTCAATATTTCACGGATCGTCACGCGTTCGCGCCGTCCTTTTCTTCGGTCTTCTCTTCTTCGCCCTCAACATAGAGGAACACGTTCTCATCCAGCTCGTCGGCATAGCGCTCGGCACCGGCCTTCGCCGCCTTCATGGACGCGATGGCGACCTCAAGCATCGCGTCGTCCGGCTCACGGGTGGTCAGATGCTGGAGCATCAGGCCCGGCCAGCGCAGCGCGCGCACGATGATGTGATCGCCCGCATGGGCAAGGCCCTTGAGCACCTCATAGGACACGCCCGTAACGACCGGCAGAATCAGCAGGCTTCGGCCAAAGCGCAGCAGGAAGCTCAGCTTCTCGATGCCAAAGAGCAGATAGATCAGCTCGTCGGCCACGGAGCCGATGAGGATGGAGATGATCATCACCAGGAACAGGAAAGCCGTGCCGCAGCGCGGATGCAGGCGGGAGAACTTGCGCGCGTTCTCGGGCGTGAGCTCCTCGCCGGCCTCGTTGCAGTAGACGGTCTTATGCTCTGCGCCGTGATACATGAACGTGCGCTTGATATCCGGCATCAGCGCAACCGCCCAGATATAGGCGACCAGAATCGCGATGCGCGTCACGCCCGCCATGAGGTTGATCAGGATGCGGCTGTCGGTGAACTTGCCGATCAGCGTCGCCGCACCGCTGGGCAGGAAGACAAACAGGAACAGGCTCAGCACCACGGCCAGCACCATCGCCACCGCCATGACGACCTTATCGATATTCGCGCCCAGCTTTTCGGCGAGCCACTTTTCGAACTTCGTCGGCTCTTCCTCCAGGATGCCCAGCATCTGCGTGCTCTTATCGAGGGTCTGCATGCCCATCTTGAGCATGACCACCATATTCACGCAGCCGCGGATGATCGGCCAGCCCATCCACTTATGCTTCTTGGCCGCCGGCGCCTTGTGCTCGCAGGTCACCAGAATCCTGCCGTCCGGCTTGCGCACGGCGATGGCCATGGACTCGTTCGCCGGGCTCTGCATCATGACGCCTTCCATGACGGCCTGACCGCCAATGTCCTTATACTTGGGGGTGTATTCCTTGCTCATATGAAGTACCTTCTTTCTTTATTTTACGTGAAGAGGGGGAACGTTGGGCTATCGCCCAAACCCATCTGGGGACCAGTCCCCAGACCCCATTTCCGCTTCGCGGAAGATGAATAATGGAATCGCTGCTTTAAGCAGCCGCGAAGTGGACTGGAGCCTGCCGCCGCCAGTGGCGGAAGCAGGCAGGTGGAGCGTCGGGAATCGCAAGGAGCGCTTGCGCGACTATGCGAGTTCCCCGAATGAAGGGGTTCGGGTATTGCATCCCCGAGCAGGTCTGACCGGCAGCCCAGCGTCCCCTCATGCTCGCGTTAATTATCGAGTTCCTTTTCGGCTCTTGCCTGCTTTTTGAGCATATACTGCATCAGCAGCGTCAGCGCCGCAAAGCAAAGCGCCCCGGCGCACACGCCTGCCGCCAGCGCCGCGGGGATATTACCCTTGATCACCGCCAGCAGCACACAAACGCACACGCCTGCGCCGATCGAATAGAGCGCGTTGCCGCGCATGCTCGGCCGGCTGTTCTCATCCCAGATGCCATGGCGCACATTGGCGATCACCATCGCGATGCTCGTCACGATCACCACGGCGAGCTCGCCCGCCATCTGCAAAAGCGGCGCGCCCAGCAGCATCTGCACCAGGATTACCGCGCACAGCAGCGCGTACATCAGCCACAGGCCAAAGTGTTCCACGCGATACATCTCCAGCATCTCGCGCTCATCAAGCACGGGCTTTTTTCGCTTAAGCATCGGCCGCATCCTCCTCCCAGAACAGATCGTTGAGCGTCTTATCAAGCGCCCGACAGATCGCCACGCACAGCGCAAGCGAAGGATTGAACCGGCCCGCCTCGATCATGCCGATGGTCTGCCTGGTCACGCCCACGCGCTGCGCCAGATCCTCCTGGCTCAAGTCGCAGCCCACGCGCGCGGCCTTCATCCTCAGATTCTTCACTCAAGCGCCCTCCTCTTCTTTACCTGAATCCATTATAGAATACACACGGCATTTTGTCAACTATACTTTACATAAAGTAACATAAAAAAGAGACGGCAAAAACCGTCTCTCTTTGTTTGCATATTACATGCCGTAGCGCTTCTTGAAGCGATCGACACGGCCGCCAGCGTCAACGAGCTTCTGCTTGCCGGTGTAGTACGGGTGGCACTTGGAGCAGATTTCAACGCGCAGCTCCTTCTTGGTGGAACCGGTGACGAAAGTGTTGCCGCAGACGCAAGTCACGGTAACCTTCTGATACTTCGGATGGATGCCTTC
>SVGO01000124.1 GCA_015056305.1 Clostridiales bacterium
TGGTTCGCACGGACCTCACCGATTTCGCCGGTGAAGCGGCTCATGTACCAGAACGGCATGATGACGGAAGCGATGTCATTGTTGGCGATGTAGGCCTTGCCTTCTTCGGTATCCGGCTGGCCGCCCGGGCAGATGTCAGCGATGCCGGCTTCGAGCCACTTCTTCTGGGTGTCGACGACCTTGGCAACGGCCTCGGTGTTCACGAGCACTTCGCCGTCCTTCTGCCAGTCAGTGCCCTGCTGGCCGAGCATCAGGGAAGCAACCCACTGGGTGGAAGTCTCGACGGTGCCCATCCAGGCGCCGGTGGCTTCCTTGACCTTCAGGCCGGCCTCATACCAGTCGTCCCAGGTCTTGATGGTGGTGTAGTCAACGCCAGCGGCCTCGAGCAGGTCGGTACGATAGTAAGCGACCATCGCGCCAACGTGCAGCGGCATGCCGTAGTAGTGGCCGTCCTTGGAGTAGATCTGAAGACGGGCTTCAACGATCTGATCCTTCAGCGGCTCGATGTAGGAGTCCAGCTCAACCAGCTTGTCGTTGAACGCCAGAATGTTCGGGAACTGGCCCAGCTCAACGTCGCAGGCATCCGGCGCGCCCTGGTCGGACTGGAGCGCAACCTTCATCTTGTTGTGCATGTCGTCATAACCGAGGGTGGTCACTTCGATCTCGATCTGCTCGTCGGGATACAGAGCATTCCACTTCTCAGCCATGCCCTCGTAGTACTCCTGATGCTGGGCGATGAACGTCCACGCAGTCAGCTTGGTCGGCTCAGCAGAAGCGACAGCGAGAGTCGCCATCAGGCACAGCGCCAGAGCCAGAGCAACGATTTTCTTCATAACGAAAACCTCCTTTTTTATTTTGAGAAGCACAGCCGTGCTTCACAAATACAATAGAAACGTGTGGGTTTTGCCAATAGATATGCGCCAAAATGGCGCGCGGCGGCGCATCCCGTCCAGTGGTCTATTTGTCAAATATCAGCGTGTAACATTAACGTTAATGTTCTCATCTGTGGAAATTATACCACGGTCTTTGTGAAATGTCAACATGCAAATTGACAAAGCATGAACGTTCATGTAAAATATAGAGCAGATAACAAGAGTACGAAGGAGGGAGCCTATGCCAAGGAGCGAAAAGCCGCATCGCTGCACCCTGCAGGACATCGCCGAGCGCACAGGTTTCACCGTCAATACCGTTTCCCGCGCGCTCAAGGACAAGAGCGATATCTCCGTCGCCACGCGCGAGCAGATCAAGGCTATCGCCGATGAGATGGGCTATGTACGCAACCGTGCCGCCTCGTCCCTGCGTTCCGGACGCACAAAGACCATCGGCGTGATCGTGGGCGGCATGAGCAACCCCTATTACGGCATCATGACCGACGCCATCCACAATGCCGCCGCAGAGCTGGGCTATTCGCTGCAGATCTTCTGCTCCCGCGACAAGGCAGATCTGGAGGCTCAGGCCGTGGAAACCGCGCTGAGCAACCAGGTTGACGGCATCCTGCTCTTCCCCTGCGCCGGATCGGAAAGCACCATCCGCCGCATGAAGGCCGTGGGGATCCCCTATGTGCTCATGGCGCGCCATCTGGATCACGACGAGGACGACTATGTGGTCTGCGACGATGAGCAGGGCGGCTATCTGGCAGCGCGCCATCTGATCGAGGCAGGTCATACGCGTCTGGGCTTTTTAAGCAGCTTCGACGTGGTATACAGCAGCGAGCGGCGGCTGTGCGGTTTCTGCCGGGCGATGGACGAATTGGGCATTCCCCGTGAAAACCTCCTCTCCGCGTGCTGTGTCAGCAAAGAAGAAACAAGTTCCCAGCTTGAGCGCTGGCTCAAGATCGGCGTCACCGGCGTGTTCGTCTTCTGCGACGAGGAGGCTTGGCGTGCCGTCAGCCTCCTGCAGGCACAGGGGCGCTCCATTCCCCGGGATATCGCCTTCGTCGGTTTCGATAATATTCAGGGCATTCTGCCCATCCCCGCGCCGCTGTGCTCCGTCGGCTACAACATTCCCGATATGGCAAAAAGCGGCATCGATCTGATCCGCCGGCGCATCCACGAGCCGGATCTGCCGCCGCAGCACATCGTCTATCCGGCGCATATGGTCTGCCGCGGCAGCTGCGGCGCCAAGCTTTGTCCTCATGCCTCTGCGCAGATTCCTGACCTATATTCCTATATGAAATAATCCCCGGCAATCATCTGTCCGTCAAGCAACCATCGACGCATTGGGAGGTATTTTTATGGCATCCAGGCTCCGCGAGGTCCCGCTTTCTCAGGTCCGCGTCAATGACGCCTTCTGGTCTTCCCGCCAGAAGCTGATGACCGACGTTACCATTCCTTATATGGAAAAGATTCTGCGCGACGAGGTCGAGGGCGCGGAAAAGTCCAACGCCATCCGCAATTTCCGCATGGCCGCAAAAGAAGAATCCGGCGAGTTCTACGGCATGGTCTTCCAGGACAGCGACGTAGCCAAGTGGCTGGAGGCCGCCGCATATTCCCTGGCGCTCAAGGAAGACGAAGGACTTCGCGCGCGCATCCGCGAGATCGTCGCGCTCATCGGCCGCGCCCAGCAGGCGGACGGCTATCTCAACACCTATTTCACCGTGCAGGACAAGGTGCCCCGCTGGAGCAATCTGCTGGAATGCCACGAGCTCTACTGCGCCGGACATATGCTTGAGGCCGCCGTCGCGCTGCACGAAAGCGCCGGCATGGACGAGCTGCTTCACATCATGCTCCGCTTCGTCGATCACATCATCGACCGCTACGGCGAGGGCAAGCTTGAAGGTATCCCTGGCCATCAGGAGATTGAGCTTGCGCTGCTGCGCCTGTACAACGTCACCGGCGACGTTCGTCACCGCGACATGGCGCTTCGCTTCCTGAATCTGCGCGGCCAGGACCCGGCGTTCTTCAAGAAGAATACCCCGCCCGCCATTGCAGGCATCTGTTTCGGCGGATACGGCATGGACCCCGCCGACAACCTCTACAACCAGAGCGACGTGCCCGTGCGCGAGCAAACCGTTGCCCGCGGCCACGCCGTGCGTCAGGTGTACATGCTCATCGGCATGGCGGACGCTGCAGCCAAAACCGGCGATACAGAAATGGCCGAGGCTTGCCGCCGCATGTTTGAAAACATCACCAATAAACAGATGTACCTGACTGGCGCAATCGGCTCCAGCGGTCATCTGGAGGCCTTCTCCACCGACTACGACCTGCCGCCTGACCGCTGCTACGGCGAAACCTGCGCGTCGGTGGCGATGGTGTTCTTCGCACGCAAGATGCTCGGCCTTGAGATGGACGGCCGCTATGCGGACCAGATGGAGCTGCAGCTGTTCAACGCTGCGCTCGCGGGCATGCAGCTCGACGGTCAGCGCTATTTCTACGTCAATCCGCTGGAGGTCAATCCCCGCATCACCAAGCTGCGCAACGACAGCAAACATGTGCTGGTCGAGCGCCCGAAGTGGCACGCCTGCGCCTGCTGCCCGCCCAACCTTGCCCGCCTGATCACCTCCCTGGGTGGCTATCTGTACAGCGAGGACGACGGCGCAGTGTACTCCCATCTGTTCGTCGGCAGCACGGCGAAGACCGCGCATGCCGAGATCAAGCTCGAAACCGCCTATCCGTGGAAGGGCGAGGTCAGTTATACCCTGTCCGCCTGCTCCGGCAAGCCTTTTGTTCTCAGCACCCACATCCCCGCGCATGCGCGCAACCTGCGCATCGCCGTAAACGGCGAGGAAATCGCGCCCGAGATCGCAAACGGCTACTGCGCCATCGCGCGAGCGTGGCAGGACGGCGACAAGGTCGAGGTTCGCTTTGATATGCCGCCGCGCCGCGTATACGCCAATCCGCTCGTTCGCGACGCCGCCGGTCAGGCAGCCCTTGCCCGCGGCCCGATCGTCTACTGCATCGAGGGCGTGGACAACGGCCGCGATCTCTGCTGCCTGCGCCTGCCGCGCGAAAATGAGCTTCGCGAACAGCCCTATAACGATGCGCTGCTGGGCGGCGTGGTCGCCATCGAAGCCGAAGCCATCCGCGAAACGCCCACAACCTCCCTGTATCAGGAAACCGCGCCTCAGGGCAAGAGCGTCACCCTGCGCGCCATCCCCTACTACGCTTGGAGCAACCGCGGCGAGAACGAAATGCGCGTGTTCATCCGCGAATAACGCTGCTATACGAGAAGCCGGACAGCCCAGCGCTGCTCCGGCTCTCATTTTTGCAGCGGTAAAGGAGGTTTTTCCATGATCGCCCAAACACCGCCCATGGGCTGGAACAGCTGGGACTGCTACGGTGCCGCCGTCACTGAGGCGGATGTGCGCCGCAACGCAAAATATATGGCCGAGCACCTGAAGCCCTTCGGCTGGGAATACGTTGTGGTCGATATCCAGTGGTATCAGCCCACCGCCGTCAACCATCAGTACGAACCCTTCTCTGCGTTGACCATGGATGAATACGGCCGATTGACACCCGCGCTCAACCGCTTTCCGAGCGCAGCGGGCGGCGCGGGATTCAAGCCGCTGGCCGACTATGTGCACAGCCTCGGCCTCAAATTCGGCATCCACATCATGCGCGGCATGCCTCGCATGGCGGCGCACAATCGCCTGCCTATTCATAGCAGCAGTCACTTCTGCCATCAGGCCGCTGATCCAAACAGCATCTGCGCATGGAATCCGGACATGTACGGCCTGAAATGCGAAACCGAAGCCGCGTGCGCCTACTACAAAAGCATCTTTGCGCTCTATGCGCAATGGGGCGTGGACTTTGTCAAGTGCGACGACATTGCGCGTGAATATCCGCACTGCGAAAAGGAAATCGAGCTGATCAGCGCATGCTGTCGCGGCTGTGGCAGGGATATGGTGCTCAGCCTCTCCCCCGGTCCCGCACCGCTGGAACGCGCAGAGCATCTTAAGCAATACGCCAACATGTGGCGCATCACAGACGACTTCTGGGATCGCTGGGATCTGCTCAAAAACATGTTTGAGCGCGCAGGAAAATGGTGCATCCATGCCGGTCCCGGTCGCTGGCCGGATGCGGACATGCTGCCCGTGGGCGCGCTGCGCCAGTGCGACAATCCGGACGAATGGACGCACTTTACGCAGGCCGAGCAGCGCACGATGATGACCCTCTGGTCCATGATGCGCTCCCCACTGATGATCGGCGCAGAGCTAAGCAAAACCGACGATTTTACACTAAATCTGCTCACAAACGCCGGCGTGCTTGCCATTGGAAAGGAATCCTGCTGCGGCCATCCACTGCACACGACACAGGACGAAAGCGTATGGATCGCACCCCGGCAGGACGGAACGGGCGTCTATGCCGCGCTGTTTAATCTCAGCGACAGCCCGCGCGAAGTCCGCATGCCGCTTGCCAACGTCAGCACCCAGCGGCGCTGCATCACGGAGCTCTGGAGCGGGCGTCGGCAGGATATCTCCGATACGCTCAGCGCCTTCCTGCCCGCGCACGACGCTGCTGTTTTTCTGCTGAAAACCTGAGCTCTGCCAAAACAGTTTCCATAAACCCGGAATGAAAAATAAACTGATCTAAGCAAAACGGGCAGTGAAAAAACACCTGATCACAGAATATTTCAGCCGGGCGCAGGTTTTCGCATTCGGCTGAGATATAATTCTTTGCAACTTCAAGTCCATCTATTATCGTTGGTCATCAGATCAACGATGCTACTGAGAAAGCTATACGCAACGCGATATCGAACAGCTGCGCGAAAAGACCGAGAAAACTCCATAAAAAATAGCCCCTTTGCAATCCGATTACAGATCACAGAGGGGCTATTATTGGTGTAGGAGTGTGGGTATAGAAGTCGTGTAGAAGTAATGTAGGAGTGACCTACCTTTATCCGATTCTTACCACTTCTAACCGCTTCGAAAAGTGCTTATTTTACTGGTTTTTCAGCAAAATCACTTCGCCAGCGCCTGGGAAACCGCAACGGCAACGGCGACGGTCATGCCGACCATCGGGTTGTTGCCCGCGCCCAGGAAGCCCATCATCTCGACGTGAGCCGGGACGGAGGAGCTGCCCGCGAACTGGGCGTCGCCATGCATACGACCC
>SVGO01000125.1 GCA_015056305.1 Clostridiales bacterium
GCCCTTGCTGATATCCTCAAGGCCCGCGATCATGCGCAGGGTTGTGGATTTTCCGCAGCCGGAGGGGCCGACAAACACGATAAATTCCCCGCGTTCGGCCTCCATGTTGAAATCATGCACAGCATGGAAGCCGTTGGGATAAATCTTGTTGATGTTCCTGAGGGTGAGGTATGCCATAGCGATACGCTCCTTTGCTTGGATTTGATGCGCGGCTCCCCGACATGATTCCGAGGATGGACAAACGGCCGGTTATTTGTTACAATTGTTTTTATCTCTTAAGCCAACGAAGAGGTGACATAATGAACAGCATCATTTTTGCCGGAAAGCATTTTCTGACCCAGTGCGTCAGGCTGCATAAGCACGCCACATGGGAACTGGTGTACTGCACGGGGCGATCCGGCCGGTTCATTTTCGATGATCTGGATATCCCTTATGCCGAAGGCGACGTCGTCGTCATTCCGCCCGAGCTGCCGCACGAAAACGTCAGCGAAAACGGCTTTACCAATATTCACCTGAACATTGATTCCGCGATGCTCCCGTTTCACGGTCCCGTGCTCATCCGCGACGACAGCAGTCATGCCCTCCTGCATCTGTTTTCGGATGCTTACAGCCTGTTCTGCGGCGATCCCGAGCGCAAGGCGGCGCTGCTGGACGCCTACGGCAGCCTGATCGTGCGCTGCATGGCCGCCTACCACACCGCGCGCCCAAAGAACAGGATCGCCGAGCAGATCGAGCAGAGCATCGTGCACAATTATGCCGACGCCAACTACGATCTGGACGCCGTGCTGCACAGCATGCCTTACAGCTACGATTATCTGTGCAAGATGCTGCGCCGTGAACTGGGCATGACGCCGCATAAATATCTGACCAACCTGCGCCTGCAGGCCGCCGCGGGACTGCTGTGCAGCGTGCGCAGCAGCGGCAGCATCACCGAGGTCGCGCATCTGTGCGGCTTCCGCAATCCGCTGTACTTCTCCCGCCTTTTCAAGAAGCGGTACGGCGTATCGCCCAAGGAGTACTATCACCAGAAGCTCGAAGCGCAGCAGCCAGCTGCTGCCGACAGCCAGAAGATTCTTCTTACAGAGTGAGCCGCTTGACCTCCATATAGCACATCACCAGCGGCGCGACGCCCTTGGCGTCGTTGCGGACAACCGGCTCGGAGATGTAATAGGCATATGTACCGTCGCGGCGGCGGTCGTTTTCCGGGCCAAGGCCCGCAACCAGACAGATGCCGCCCAGCTCCATTTGCCCGCCAACAAATTTCAGATATCGATTCACGATGCCGTCAAAGGTCTTCCGGCCCTGGACGGCATATTTCTTTTCCAGCACGCCAAGACGCGCGCCCTTGAGCATCGCATAGGCGATCATGCTCGAGCCGCTGGTTTCCAGGTAGTTGCCCTCCTCGCCGGCGCGGTCGACCACCTGATAATACATGCCGCTCTGAGGATCCGCATATGCGCAGACGCCGTGCATCATCTCGCCAAGCAGGCCGCAGATGAAATCGCGGTCTTCGCCCTTAGGCAGAATCTCGCACAGATCCGCCAGCGCCGCGGCAAACCAGCCCATCGCGCGCAGCCAGAAGCTCTGGGAAAGGCCCGTCTTCGGGTCCGCCCAGAACGCGCTGCGGCTGGCATCATAGCCATGATAATACAGCTTTTTCTCCTCGTCGAACATGCGCTCGCGCACGGTGCGCACCTGACGGACAATATCGCTGTAATCCCCATGACCAAAGTGCTTTTCATACAGCGCCGCAAAGACCTGCGCCATATAGATGCCGTCCAGCCACACCTGGTTGGGATAGATCTTCTTATGCCAGAAACTGCCCTCATGCGTGCGCGGCTGCTCCTCAAGCGCCTCATGCAGCGCCAGCGCCGCCAGACGATATTTCTCCTTGCCGGTCATGGCATAGAGCGGGAAGAGCACGCGGCCCTCGTTGATGTCATCAAGCGTCTGCTTTTCCTTCTGCCAGGTCCGAATGCTGCCGTCTTCGAGGACGAAGCTGTCTACAAACCGCTCCACAAAATCGCTGTAGCGCCTGTCGCCGCTGATTTGTGCCATCTCCATCAGCGCCATGAGCATGCAGCCGTCGATATAGTTCCAGTTGGCCGCCTCTCCCCTGCGCGCTTTTTCGATGTTCCATGCGGTCCTCTGCGGGGAGGAATGCTCTATGAGATGCAGCACGTAGCTGTCGATATTCTGAATCATCCGCGTACCTCCCTGAGTCCCTGCGCCTGTACATCACCGCAGTTCGGGGTAATCAGCACATCGCCGTGCGCGCCTTCAATGGTCACTTGATCAATGCACACGCTGCGCACATTGTTGAAATACAGGCCCATCTTCAGCCTTGGCACGGCGTCGTTCTGCATCGCCGGCACAAAGGGCTTCGCCTGCGGATCAAAGGTCATCGAAACGTTGGAGAAATTCACCTGATCAATCGGCGATTCCGGCAGGCCGTCAATGTAGCAGGCAGCCGCATGCACATTGCGGCAGACGATATCCTTGAACGTGAATTCGCCCAGATGCGGCGTTCTGTCGTCCACGGGCAGCGCTTCTCTGCACTTGACATAGTCGGAGAAGCGGTCCGGGTCGCAGCAGTTATACCACATGTTGATGACCACGGGCGTGATCACCGACTCCATGCGGATATTCTCGAACGTGATGCCGGTGATGTCGCAGTTTTTGCCACGTCCGCGCCTCGTTTTGATGCGCAGGCCGCGGTCCGTCGCGCGGAACAGGCAGCGCGTCACCGTCAGATCGCGCACGCCGCAGGCCGTCTCGCTGCCCAGCGTCACCGCGCCATGGCCGTACTGCATCAGGCAATTGCGGATCACATGATCCTGCGCGCACTGCAGGCGCTGGCGGGAAAGCTCCAGCTTGCCGGACTTGATGGCCACGCAGTCGTCGCCCACGCTCAGACGACAGCCTATGATCTGTACGCCAATGCAGGCTTCCGGATCAATCGCGTCGGTGTTGGGGCTGTCCTTAGGCGCCTCGACCGCCACATCGTACATCGATACGCGTTCACTGTAGAAGGGATGCAGCGTCCAGGAGGCCGAATTGCGCATGGTCACGCCGTGCAGCGTCACGTTTTTGCAGTTGCACAGGAACACAAGCCTCGGGCGCGCCGTTTCAAAATGCTTGAATGCCGTCCAGAAATCGCTGTTCTGCGCATTGCCATCCACTGCACCAAGGCCGGTGATCGTGATATCCTCGCAGTACTCGCCATGCAGCAGCGACTGATACATCGGCCGGGTCAGACCTTCAAACGTACCGACCATGATTTCTTCGCCGCCGTTCAGATCGCAGACCGTGCCCGGCAGGATCGGATACCGGCTGCGGTCCGGGCAGCCCAGCAGCACCGCACCCTCGGCAAAATCCAGCGTGATATGGCTGCGCAGCGCCAGCGGACGGGTCATGTATGTTCCTGCAGGGAAATGCAGACGCGCACCATCCGGCAGGAAATGGATGGCGCTCTGGATGGCGTCGGTGTCGTCATGCACGCCGTCGCCGACTGCGCCAAAGCTTAGCACACTAACGGCGCAGCGCTCCGCCGCCGTATGGAAAGAAAGCTCTTTCTTCTCATCTCCCTGCTTCACGCAGAGGACATACGCCGTATCCGGTTTCAGGGAAAAGAGCGAAAACACATTGGTATCGCGCTCAAAGCAGAATTCGCCGTTCAGGAAAACCTCATACGCCTGCGGCGCATAGTAGGGCGAATCATTCTCAAGCTCAAAGCAGGCACTGACAGCGCCGGCATACAGCAAACGAACCATCGTCTTACTCCTTTCCGTTTTGGGGCTTCAGCTCCGCTTTGCATCGGCGACAATGCGCACAAGCAGGCGCCGGCAAGCGATCAGAAGCGAATCCGCCGCTGCGGCAAACACGCCGAAGAGCACCGGCTCCACGCCCAGCAGCGCGGCAGAATCCCCGCCGCCCAGCAGCATCAGCAGCGCATTGATCGCGCCGTATATCGTGGCCACCAGAAACAAAAGCACAAAAGCATACAGCAGATTGAGGAAAAAGCCCGCCGCCCCCCGCGTTGTCACCATGAGATAGCGTCCGCTTCCGCCTGGGGTCTTTTCTGTAAAGCGCAGGCAGCGGTTAATCAGCAGGTCGGTAACCATGCCCATGAGCACAGCGGCGATGAAAAACATATCCAGCTGATCCGCCACATACATGCCAAGCCCCAGAAAGGCGAAATAGCACACCGCGCCATAAAACCACGTCTTGATCAGCACAACCTTGAGCATCTCCGGCAGGCTGATGCGGCCGGCGGAAGAACGGTACTTTCCCAATTCCTCCTTGGAATACTGCGGCGTATTCTCTCTGGAGGCGCTCACCAGATCCTCCACCGCCTGCGTGTGAAGGCGGTAATACGAAGAATCCGCTCTGCTTTGTTCTTTCTTCATGGGATCACGCTTCATCGGACAAGGAAATGGCTTCCATCTCCACATTTTCCTCCATCGGCAGCGACGTGTCGATCCGGCGCAGCAGCTTTCGCAGCACGGGCACCAGCAGCGTCAGCAGCGCGCCCGCAGCCACGATCACGCGATGGATCATCAGCATATCATATGCCTTGGTGATATAGATGGTATTGGCGTCCACGACGATGGGATGATCTGCGCGGGTGATCGCCTGCGTGATGCGCCCGGCATAGTAGCTGTCGCAGAAGATGAGAATGCCAAGCATCAGGAACATCAGTACCAGCATGGGGATGTTGGTCTTCTTCCTGTGCGGATAGGCGTTGATGAAACAGACAAAGGACAGCAGGGAAAACAGCATCGTGCAAAAGCCGCTCAGGCCCATACCCGAAAGCTGAATCTTCGCCGTCGTATCCGAGATGTGCGTCAGATTGAGCGAATACACCAGAAACGCCGCCGAGAGCACGAGCAGCGGAATGGTCTGCGGCTTGCGCTTGAGGGAAACGATCATCTTGCGGATGAACTCCTTCATGCCGCCGTTTTGCTTGGTCATGGTTTTCCCTCCTCTTCAGCGGATGGCGTTTGTGGTCTCTTTATCGAAGAAATGGCATTTGGTAAAGGAAACCTTCACCAGATCGCCGCGCCTGTAGTCGCACCAGCCGCGCAGCTTGCAGGTGATCTGCGTATGCTTGTCCGCGAGCGTGCCGTGCACGAGGGTATTCATGCCCAGGTTCTCGTTGGCGATCACATGGACGTCCACATCGCCGCCCGCCGCGATATTCTCCGGGCGCACGCCCAGCACGATTTCTTTGCCCGCATACGGCGCAAGCAGCGCGCGCTCACTATCGCTGAGCGGCTTGGTAAACAGCTCGCTCTTGAGCTTTCCATCCTCCACGCGGACGGTGAAGAAATTCATCGGCGGCAGACCGATAAAGCTGGCGACAAACAGATTGGCGGGCGTGTCGTAAAGCTCCAGCGGCGTGCCGATCTGCTGCACATGGCCCATGGACATGCACACGATGCGGTCCGCCAGCGTCAGGGCTTCGGTCTGGTCGTGCGTGACATAGAGCATGGTCGCGTTCATGCGCTTGTGCAGCAGCAGGATCTCACGTCGGGTCGCGCCGCGCAGCTTTGCATCGAGGTTGGATAGCGGCTCGTCAAACAGGAAGACCTTGGGATTGCGCACGATGGCGCGGCCCATGGCCACGCGCTGGCGCTGTCCGCCGGAGAGCTGCTTGGGCTTTTTGTTGAGCTGATCGGTCAGGCCCAGGATCTCGGCTGCGGCGAGCACCTTCTTGTGAATCACGCTGGGGTCTTCCCTGCGCAGCGTCAGCGAAAAGGCCATGTTCTCATATACGGTCATATGGCCGTAGAGCGCATAATTCTGGAAGACCATCGCCATATCGCGGTCCTTGGCCGGGGCGGCGGTGATGTCCTGGCCGTCGAGCAGCAGGCGGCCGCTGGTGATATCCTCCAGGCCGGCGACCATGCGCAGCGTGGTGGATTTTCCGCAGCCGGACGGACCGACGAGCACGATAAACTCGCCATCCTTTACTTCCA
>SVGO01000126.1 GCA_015056305.1 Clostridiales bacterium
GGGCGAAGTCCCTTGTCAGGGGTTTGGGGATGAAATCCCCAACGTAGCCCATGCGCGAAGCGCAAGATAAGCGGGAATCAAACAGGAGCCGATAGGCGACGCTTTTGATTCTGATACACTTCGATAGAGTGTCTGCACGAATGATCCGGCTGCGGCCGGGGACCTCATCCGTCAGTCCTTCGGACTGTCACCTTCCCCAAAGGGGAAGGCAGATCTTGTTGGAATGCTTCTTTCAAATCAAAGATTGTATTACCCGCATAGTAAGGAGACCTTCCCCTATGGGGAAGGTGGCACGGCGTCAGCCGTGACGGATGAGGTCCCGCCCGCAGGCGGCGATCACATTCTTAGTTAATTGAATATCCATAATGTTTACTTCCCCGGGCGTTCGCTGCGCCCGGTTTTTGTTTATGCAGGACTTCCCTTTTTTTTCATTTGGTGCTATACTGTAACCTAGAAAAATGGCGGACTGCGTCATTTTCTGAATATGATGAAGATTCAGAGGAAGTGGCCCTTTGATCAAAGAAGAATTGACCACCGCGCATGACGCGTTTGCCGCGAAGGACACCCGCGAGCTCAATCCGCTGCAGATGGCATATGTCGGCGATACCGTGCATGATCTGTACGTGCGCAGCATGCTTCTCTCGCGCGGGATGACCGTGGGCAAGATGCATAAGCAGGCGGTGCGCATGGTCAGCGCGGGCGCGCAGGCGAGGATGCTCGAGCGCATCGAGGCGGAACTGACCGAAGCCGAGGCGGATATCGCCCGCCGCGGGCGCAACAGCCAGGCCAAGCACGCCGCGCCCAGGCACGCCGATCCGGCGGACTATGCTCATGCGACGGGTCTGGAAGCCCTGTGGGGTTATCTGTATCTGTCCGGCCAGACGCAGAGGCTGGATGAACTGGTGAAAATGGCGCTGGAGCGCACGGAGGATGTATGGCAAAAGCAAAGCTCAAGGTGATGCTGCTGCGCTGCACGCCCGACCCGGACGAGGTCGTGGCGCTGGGCGCGCGGCTGTGCTATGCGCAGGCAGATCTGGATACGCTGCGCGAGCGCGTGGAAACGCAGGATCAGCAGAAGTATATCGCCGGCGTGATGGAGCGCGGCCATCTCTCCGTGACCGAGCACGCCAGCTTCACCTTCGCCGTGGAGGGCGTCAGCCGCGCGCTGCTGGCCCAGCTGACCAGACATCGCATCGCGTCCTTTTCCGTGCAGAGCCAGCGCTATGTCTCCATGGCCGATGGATTCGATTTCGTGGTGCCGCCGGCCATCTCTGCCCTGGGCGAAAAGGAAGAGGCCGAGTTTATCCGCCAGATGAATACGATGCATGCATGGTATTGCCAGTGGCAGGAAAAACTGGGCGGGGCGAAGGAAAAATCCAACGAGGATGCGCGCTTTGTGCTGCCTAATGCGGCGGCGACGCGCCTGCTTGTGACGATGAACGCGCGCGAGCTGATGCATTTCTTTGAACTGCGCTGCTGCAACCGCGCACAGTGGGAAATCCGCGAGATGGCCTGGCAGATGCTCGCCGAGTGCCGCAAGGCTGCGCCGGCGCTGTTTGAAAACGCGGGCCCCGCGTGCCTGAGGGGCGCATGCCCGGAGGGCAGGGCGACCTGCGGCAAGGCGAAAGAGGTTAAAGAACGGGCAAAAACCATATAGGCCTTCCCCTATGGGGAAGGTGGATCGCCGGAGGCGAGACGGATGAGGTCCTGCCCGCAGGCGCAAAATGGATGATGGCATACAGGGAGGAGCAGAGCCCCTCCCCTACAGCATGAATTGGAAAACGAGGAAAGCAATATGGCATACTATGACAGCTTCACCAAGAAGCCCCAGAATAAGCGCGACGACTGGCGTGACGACGAGCTGACCCGCCGCCCGGCCCGCGACGAAGGCCGCGCCGTGGAAACCGAGCGCCGTGAGAAGAAGAACTACGGCGAGAAGAAGAACTACGGTGAGCGCAAGCCCTATGGCGAGCGCCGCGAATATGGCGAGCGCAAGTCTTACAGCGACCGTCCGCAGGGCGAGCGCAAGTTTGAGCGCCGCGAAGATCGCGCCGAAAAGCCGTCCTTCGGCGGACCGCGCCCGGAGCGCCGTCAGGATCGTGACGACCGCCGCGCGCCGCGTGAGGAGCGCCGTGAGGATCGCCCGATGCGCGAGGAGGAGCAGCTGGAAAACAATCTGCTCGTTGGCCGCAATCCGATCCGCGAGGCGCTGCGCGCCGGCCGCGACATCGAGAAGCTGCTGGTCGCCCGCGGCGAGCTGATCGGCTCCGCGCGCGAGATCGTGGCCATGGCCAAGGATGCGAAGATCATCGTGCAGGAAGTGGACCGCGTGCGCCTGGATCAGATGGCCCCGAATCATCAGGGTCTCATCGCCGTGGCGAGCGCCTACAGCTACAAGACCGTGGACGACATGCTCGCCCTGGCCAAGGAGCGCGGGGAGGCGCCGCTGCTGGTGATCCTCGACGGTGTGACCGATCCGCACAACCTCGGCGCGATCATTCGCAGCGCGGAGTGCGCCGGCGCGCACGGCGTGATCATTCCCGAGCGCCGCGCGGTGGGCCTGACCCCGGCGGCTGTGAAGGCCAGCGCGGGCGCGGTGGAGTATCTGCCGGTGGCGCGCGAGGTCAACCTGACCCGCACGATCGAGCGCCTGAAGAAGGAAGGCGTCTGGGTCTACGGCACGGCGATGAACGGCGAGGACTACCGCAAGGTGGACTTCTCCGGCGCGGCCGCGATCGTCATCGGCTCCGAGGGCGAGGGCATCTCCCGTCTGGTCGCCGAAAGCTGCGACAAGGTCGTGTCCCTGCCGATGAAGGGCCATATCGACTCCCTGAACGCGTCCGTGGCGGCGGGCATCCTGCTCTATGCCGTGGCCGGCGCGAGGGCGTAAGCGATGAAGCCGCTGCTGCTTGTGGACGGATACAACGTGATCGGCGCGTGGGACGTGCCGAAAAAGGAGCATCTGTCCATCGACGAGGCGCGCGAGCGGCTGGTGCATCTGATTGCGGACTATGCGGGCTACTCCGGCGAGGAGGTGATCGTTGTCTTCGACGGCCACTACACCGACCGGACGGTCCGCTCGCATCAGGCGATGCACGGCGTGGAGGTCATCTTCACCAAGCATGCCGAGAGCGCGGATAATTTTATCGAAGCGCAGTGCGCCGCCGCGCCGAAGTGGCGGCAGGTGCGCGTGGCGACGAGCGACTCCATTGAGCAGACCGTGACGATGGGCCGCGGCGCTGTGCGCATTTCCTCGCGCGAATTCCTTTTGGAGCTGACGCAGACCCGCATGACGGGCCGCGTGCGCATGCAGGAAGAAAAGATATCGCGCGGAGACATCTTCTCCCGCCTGCCGCCGCATCAGAGAGAGATCTTTGAGCGCATGCGCAGGGGTATTGACGAAGAGGAAGAAAAGGAAAAAAAGGCGGCGGCAAATGCGGCCGCAAAGGCAAAACAACAGCCGCAGGCAAAGAATGCAAAGGGTACGCTGCAGAGTGCACCGAATAAGCCTTCCCCTTTGGGGAAGGTGCCCGCAAGGGCGGATGAGGTCTCCCGCCGCGGCGGCAGGACTTCCCGCAGTCGAAACGGCTGAAAAAACGATACCGAGGAGGACGAAATGTACCAGGATTACGACAGCATGACCGACGAAGAGATCGCGCTGCTGGCTCAGCAGGGCGATGTCGACGCGTCGGAATATCTGCTCAACAAGTACAAAAATTTCGTCCGCTCCAAAGCGCGGTCGTATTTCCTCGTCGGCGCGGATCACGAGGACATTGTGCAGGAGGGCATGATCGGACTGTTCAAGGCCTTCCGTGACTTCAAGCCGGACAAGCTGGCGTCGTTCCATGCGTTTGCCGAATTGTGCGTGACGCGCCAGATCATCACGGCGATCAAGACTGCAACCAGGCAAAAGCACATCCCGCTCAATTCCTACGTCTCGCTCAACAAGCCGATCTACGAGGAGGAGAGCGACCGCACGCTCATGGATGTGATCACCGAGGGCCGCAGCGCCGACCCGGAGGAACTGCTCATCGGACAGGAGAGCTATGTGTCCATCGAAAGCCAGATCGACGAGGCGCTCTCCCCGCTGGAGCGCAGGGTGCTCGCCGCGTATCTGGACGGAAAGAGCTATCAGGAGATCGCCAAAAACCTGGGCAGGCACGTCAAGAGCATCGACAACGCGCTTCAGAGAGTCAAGCACAAGCTGGAAAAACTCATTCGCGAGCGCAATCAGTAAGGGGCCGCATACCCCCAAATTCAGGCTGAAAATACGCACGGCATATTGACAATTATCCGATATTTGGATAGAATAAGGGATGAATAATTGGTTGACAGTCCCTTGCAGGTGTAGTTTAATGGCAGAACTTCAGCTTCCCAAGCTGATCGCGTGGGTTCGATTCCCATCACCTGCTCCAAGCGACCTCCGACAATTCGGCGGGCCGCATCTGCAACTGTCAGCCGAAAGATTTAAGGAGGTTATTCCAATGGCGAAGCAAAAGTTTGAGCGCACGAAGCCGCACGTTAACATTGGCACCATCGGCCACGTTGACCACGGCAAGACCACCCTGACCGCCGCCATCACCATGGTTCTGTCCGTTACCAACGGCGCCCAGGCGATGCGTTACGACGAGATCGACAAGGCTCCGGAAGAGCGTGCCCGCGGCATCACGATCAACACCGCGCACGTCGAGTACGAGACCGAAGCGCGTCACTACGCGCACGTTGACTGCCCCGGCCACGCTGACTATGTTAAGAACATGATCACCGGTGCTGCGCAGATGGACGGCGCGATCCTGGTTGTTTCTTCTCCGGACGGCCCGATGCCGCAGACCCGTGAGCACATCCTGCTGGCCCGTCAGGTCGGCGTTCACTACATCGTTGTCTTCATGAACAAGACCGATATGATGGACGACGAGGAGCTGCTCGAGCTGGTCGAGATGGAGATCCGCGAGCTGCTGAGCTCCTATCAGTTCCCGGGCGACGACATTCCGGTCGTTCGTGGTTCTGCGCTGAAGGCTCTGGAGTACATCCAGAACGGCGGCACCGACCCGAAGAACGAGCCGGCCTGCCAGTGCATCTTCGAGCTGATGGATCAGGTTGACGCGTACATTCCGTCTCCGGAGCGCGACACCGACAAGCCGTTCCTGATGCCGGTTGAGGACGTGTTCTCCATCACTGGCCGCGGCACCGTCGCGACCGGCCGTGTTGAGCGCGGTGTGGTTAAGGTTTCCGACAACGTCGAGCTGGTTGGTCTGACTGAGAAGAGCCGTACCACCGTCGTTACCGGCGTTGAGATGTTCCGCAAGCTGCTGGATCAGGCTGAGGCCGGCGACAACGTTGGTCTGCTCCTGCGCGGCGTGCAGCGCAACGAGATCGAGCGCGGCCAGGTTCTGTGCAAGCCGGGCTCCATCAAGCCGCACACCCACTACCTGGGCCAGGTTTACGTTCTGACCAAGGAAGAGGGCGGCCGTCATACTCCGTTCTTCAACGGCTATCGTCCGCAGTTCTACTTCCGTACCACCGACGTTACCGGCAACATCAAGCTGCCGGAGGGCGTTGAGATGGTCATGCCGGGCGACAACGTCGACATGGAGTGCACCCTGATCACCCCGATCGCGATGGAAGAGAAGCTGCGCTTCGCTATCCGCGAGGGTGGCCGCACCGTCGGCTCCGGCGTCGTTACCAAGATCTTCGAGTAAT
>SVGO01000127.1 GCA_015056305.1 Clostridiales bacterium
TTGCCGACAAGGTCGTCGACAAGCAGATGCGCATCGTGCAGGAGATCGCCTCCCTGCTGGGCGAAACCGCCGCTGAAACCAAGATTGCCCTGTCCAAGCTGAAGGAGTCCATCACGAATGAATGATCTTTGCGCGGATATCGGATACAAGAGTATCAACCATGTCGGCGAGCAGCTGTGCGGCGACCACGTCGACATCGTGGAACAGGGAGACGGCTCCTCCGTCATCGTTCTGGCCGACGGCCTGGGCAGCGGCGTGAAGGCGAGCATCCTCTCCACGCTGACCTCCAAGATCATCTCCACGATGCTCGCAGAGGGTCTGCCCATCGAGGAATGCGTCTCCGCCATCGCCGCCACGCTGCCGGTCTGCTCTGTGCGCGGCGTCGCCTATTCCACATTCACCATCATCCACCTGCTCGACAATGAAACCGCCGAGCTCATCCAGTACGACAATCCGCAGATCATTCTCATCCGCAATGAGAAAAACTACGAATATCCGCGCACTGAGATGAACATCGACGGCAAGAAGATCTATAAATCGGTCATCAAGCTGCAGGAAAACGACATCTTCATCGCCATGAGCGACGGCTGCCCGCACGCCGGCATCGGCATGAGCTACAACTTCGGCTGGCTGCGCGAGGACATCGCCGCCTTCATGGAGACCATGTCCGTCGCCGGATACACCGCCAAGACGCTCTCCACCATCCTCATCGACGAGGTGAACAGGCTCTACGGCGGCAAGCCCGGCGACGACGCCACAGCCTGCATCGTGCGCATCCGCAAGCGCGTGCCAATGAACATGCTCTTCGGTCCGCCCAGCAACCGCGACGACTGCAACCGCATGATGAGCCTGTTCTTCTCCAAGGAAGGTAAGCATATCGTCTGCGGCGGCACGACGTCGTCCATCGCGGCGAAGTATCTGAACAAGCCTCTGGTGCCCACGCTCTCCTTCGAGCGCAGCGACGTGCCGCCCATCGCCGAAATCGAGGGCGTCGATCTGGTGACCGAGGGCGTCATCACGGTCAACAAGGTCGTCGAGTATGCCAGGGATTATCTGGAGAGCAACGCGCTTTACGAAGAGTGGAGCATGCATCGCGACGGCGCGTCCCTGATCGCCCGCCTGCTCTTTGAAGAGGCGACCGACATCAATTTCTACGTCGGCCGCGCCGTCAACCCGGCGCACCAGAACCCCGACCTGCCGATCAACTTCAACATCAAGATGAACCTGGTCGAGGAGCTGAGCGCCTGCCTCAAGAAGATGGGCAAGCGCATCAAGGTCAGCTATTTCTGATGTGTGCCTGCGCAATGTTTCCCGTATGATATAAAGTGAGGATCCCATGAGAAAATTTGATACGAAGGTACAATACCTCAAATACAAGGTTCTGCGCGAGGTTGCGCGCGACGCCTGGAACGGCACGCTGCTGGAGAACCTGCTCAACATTCCCAAGATCATCTCCCCCGGCAAGGTGCCGACCATGCGCTGCTGCGTGTTCAAGGAGCGCGCGATCCTCGGCGAGCGCGTGAAGATCGCCATGGGCGGCGACAAGAGCAACAACAATGTCATTGAAGTCATCGACATCGCCTGCGACGAGTGTCCCGCGGCCGGCTACGAGGTGACCGCCTCCTGCCGCGGCTGTCTGGCCCATCGCTGCGAGGACGTGTGTAAGCGCGGCGCGATCACGTTTGACCACAACCACGTCGCCCATATCGACAAGAGCAAGTGCGTGGAGTGCGGCCAGTGCGCCAAGGTCTGCCCGTATACCGCGATCATCCATCATCAGCGCCCCTGCCAGACGGCCTGCAAGGTGAAGGCCATTTCCATCAACGACGACGGCGCAGCCGCCATCGACAACGAGAAGTGCATCTCCTGCGGCGCGTGCGTATATCAGTGTCCGTTCGGCGCGATCATGGACAAGAGCCAGATCGTGGACGTGATCAACATCCTGCTGGGCGGCGCATTCGGCGCGAACTACAAGGTCTACGCCGTGGTCGCCCCGTCCATCGCCAGCCAGTTCACCTATGCCAAGCTCGGTCAGGTGATCACGGGCCTGAAGAGGATCGGCTTCCACACGGTTGTCGAGGCCGCGCTGGGCGCAGATATGGTCGCCATGTGGGAATCCAGGGAGATTGCCGAGAAGGGCTTTGTGACCAGCTCCTGCTGCCCGGGCTTTGTGCAGTACATCAAGAGCGCGTTCCCGGCACTCACGCAATACATCTCCCACAACCCGTCCCCGATGGCGGCGATGGGCAAGTACATCAAGAAGACCGACCCGACGGCCAAGATCGTCTTCATCGGCCCGTGTACGGCCAAGAAGATGGAGATGCAGCGCGAGGACGTGCGTCCGTACGTCGACGCTGTGATGACCTTCGAGGAGCTGCAGGCGCTCTTTGACAGCCGCGAATTTGACATCAAGAACCTCGAGGAGGACGTGCTGGACAATGCTTCCTACTTCGGCCGCATCTTCGCGCGCAGCGGCGGCCTGACCGATGCCGCCGTTCAGGCGCTCAAGGAGCAGAACATCGACTTTGAGATCAAGCCTGAGGTCTGCGACGGCATTGAGGCCTGCAAGATCGCCCTGCTCAAGAAGAGCAAGAACGCGCTGAATGCGAACTTCATCGAGGGCATGGCCTGCTCCGGCGGCTGCATCGGCGGCGCGGGCTGCCTGACCCACGGCCCCAAGGACAAGACCCAGGTGGACAAGTACGGCCAGGAGGCGTTCGAGAAGACGATCTCCGATGCGATTTCCATGCTGTGAGGACGTTGGGGATTTCATCCCCAAACCCCTGACAAGGGACTTCGCCCCTTGACCCCATCTTCGCTTCGCGGCTGCTTTAACAAGCAATATAATCAATGATGGACGCAGGATATTTCCTGCGTCCTTATTTTTATATCATTGCTTTATACCGCCGCGAAGCGAAGAAGGGTGCAGGGACAATGTCCCTGCCGGGGCTGGGCAGCGCCCAGCGTACCCCCCACCCGCGCAAAAAAAGGCCCTGCTTTCGCAGGGCCCTTAATCATGCCAATTTCCGGCCTCGTTCGCCAAGTAAACCTCGCGGCCAACTTGCGTCGGAGGCGGGTGCAGCAGCATGCTGCTTACTTCGCGGAGCGATCGGTGTAGGTGGTGTGCAGCAGCTTATGAGACAGATGGCCGTTCGGCTCGCCAAGGAACTCCTTGTAGAGCTTCTGGATGTCCGGATTCTCATGAGACTTGCGGATGGTCTTCGCCTCGTCCTCGGCATACAGACCCGCAGCGCGCGCGGCACGCGGATCGACGTCCAGGCGCTTGTAGGCCTCGACGATCGGCTGACCGCCGCCGTTGACGCAGCCGCCCGGGCATGCCATGACCTCAACGAACGCATAGCTGGCGTCGCCGGCCTTGATGCGCTGGATGAGTTCCTTCGCGGCGCCGGTGCTGTGGGCGATGGCCACCTTGAGCTCCTTTCCGCCCAGGGTGAAGGTCGCTTCCTTGATGCCCTCCAGACCGCGGACCATCTGATACTCCACGTTCTCCACGGAGCGGTTCTCCAGGACGTCGGCGGCAGTGCGCAGCGCAGCCTCCATAACGCCGCCGGTCGCGCCGAAGATCGGGGCAGCGCCGGTGGACTCGGCCACCAGCTCGTCGAAGCACTCCTCGTCCGGCAGCTTGGCAAACTCGATGCGCGCCTCGCGGATCATGCGGGCGAGCTCGCGGGTGGTGATGGAGATATCGACAGAGCGCATGCCGTCCACTTCCATCTCCGGACGCTGAGCCTCGAACTTCTTGGAGGTACACGGCATAACCGCGACGACCACGATGTTCTTGGGATCGATGCCGGCCTTCTCGGCGTAGTAGCTCTTGATGATCGCGCCTTCCATCTCCATCGGAGACTTGCAGGTAGACATGTGCGGCAGCATCTCCGGGAAGTTGTGCTCCAGGTACTTGACCCAGCCCGGAGAGCAGGAGGTGAACATCGGCAGTGCGCCGCCGTTCTTGATGCGGCTGAGCAGCTCGGTGGCCTCTTCCATGATGGTCAGGTCAGCGCCGAAGTCGGTGTCGAACACCTTGTCAAAGCCGAGGCGCTTGAGGGCCTGGGTCATCTTGCCGGTGACACGGGTGCCGATCGGCATGCCGAACTCTTCGCCGAGCGCGACGCGGACGGCCGGAGCCGGCTGCACGACGACGAACTTCTCCGGATCGGAGATCGCGTCCCAAACCTTGTCGGTGTCGTCCTTCTCACGCAGAGCGCCGACCGGGCAGGAGGTGATGCACTGGCCGCAGAAGACGCAGTTGGTCTCCAGGATGTTCTTCTCGAACGCCGGAGCAATGATGGTCTTGAAGCCGCGGTTCACAGCGCCGATCGCGCCGATCTTCTGCACATTGCGGCAGACAGCCACGCAGCGGCGGCACAGGATGCACTTGTTCGGATCGCGGACGATGGACGGAGAGAAGGTGTCGAGCGGATACTCGATGTTGTCGCCGTCAAACTTGCTCTCCTCAACGCCGAGCTCCTTGGCCAGGGCCTGCAGCTCGCAGTTCTGGCTGCGCACGCAGGAAAGGCACTTGCGCTCGTGGTTGGAAAGGATCAGCTCCAGAACGGACTTGCGGGCCGCACGGACAGCCGGGGTATTGGTCTTGACGACCATGCCCTCGGAAACCGGCATCACGCAGGCGGCAGCCAGCGCGCGCGCGCCGACGTCGACCACGCACATACGGCAGGCACCGATCTCGTTGATGTCCTTGAGCCAGCAGAGGGTCGGGATCTTGATACCGGCGGCATGGGCCGCCTTCAGAACGGTCGTACCGGCCTCGA
This sequence comes from Clostridiales bacterium, assembly GCA_015056305.1. Lineage (GTDB taxonomy): Bacteria > Bacillota > Clostridia > Christensenellales > Aristaeellaceae > Ventricola. The sequence continues at coordinate 4,791 of SVGO01000127.1, forward strand.
CAGAGACCTGCACGCCATCGATAGTCAAATTAACCATTGCCATGTTGCTTTCTACTCCTTCCGGCTTTATCAAGAACGGGAAATCGCGCCGAACTTACACTTCTCCATACAGGCGCCGCACTTGAGGCACTTGCTGGAATCGATGACGTGCGGCTCGCGGACCTTGCCGCTGATGCAGTTGGCCGGGCAGTTGCGGGCGCACAGCGTACAGCCCTTACACTTGGCCGGATCAATCACGTAGGTCAGCAGCTTCTTGCACTGGCCAGCCGGGCAGCGCTTCTCGTAGATATGCGCCTCGTACTCATGACGGAAGTACTTGAGGGTGGAGAGAACCGGGTTCGGAGCGGTCTGGCCAAGGCCGCACAGCGCGGTGGTCTTGATGGTGTTGGCCAGGTTCTCCAGCTTCTCGATGTCGCCATCCTCGCCCTTGCCCTCCACGATGCGCTCGAGGATCTCGAGCATGCGCTTGGTGCCGATACGGCACGGCGCGCACTTGCCGCAGGACTCATCGACGGTGAAGTCAAGGAAGAAGCGGGCGATATCGACCATGCAGTTGTCCTCGTCCATGACGATCATACCGCCGGAGCCCATCATGGAGCCGATCGCGGTCAGGTTGTCATAGTCGATCTTGACATCCAGA
>SVGO01000012.1 GCA_015056305.1 Clostridiales bacterium
TCTTTGGCGCTTCGCGCATGGGTTACGTTGGGGATTTCATCCCCAAACCCCTGACAAGGGACTTCGCCCCTTGACCCCTTCTTCGCTTCGCGCCGGTTTCAAGATTCCTTAATTAACTAAATATCCATAATGTTCATTTCCCCCGCATTGACAACCCCCCGCAAAGCAGATATAATCATCTAATTCCAAATCGCTGATCCGCATCGGGAGAACATGCCTATGCAAAACCTTGATCAATCCGAAAAGCAGAAGATCCGGCTCATCGGCCTTGCGGCGCAGATGGTGCTGGAAAACGGCGGCGAAACCTATCGCGTCGAGGAGACCGCCATGCGCATGGCCGGCGGCCTCGGGCTTAGCGATGTGAATGTCGTCGCTTTCCCCACGTCCATCTTCGTCAATGTGGACGGCCGCTCGCGCATCCGCCGTATCACCCGACGCGGCACGAATACCTCGCGCCTTGCCCGCATCAACGACGTTTCCCGCCGCGTGGAACGCGGCGAGCTCAGCGCCGATCAGGCCGAGGCCGAGCTTACGGCCATCGCCGCCGATCCCGGCTGGCGCCTTGTCACGCTGGTGATCGCCTACGGCGTCTCCGCCGCGTCGTTCAGCCTGCTCTTTGGCGGCACGCTGGGCAGCGTCGCGGCCGCGCTACTGGCGGGCATGCTCATCCAGGCCATTCAGCCGCTCTTTGCGCATGTCTCCATGGGCACGCTGCTCTTCAATTTCTGCGGCGGTTTCATCGGCGCGCTGCTGTGCCAGATTGCCTCGCATGCCGTCACCTACGGCGATGTGAACGCAGCGATCATCGGCGCGATCATGCCCATGCTCACGGGCCTGCTCATGACCACCGCCGTGCGCGATACGATGTACGGCGATCTCATCTCCGGCATCGCGCGCGCTGTGGAAGCGCTGCTGCTGGCCGCCTGCGTCGCGCTGGGCGTATTCGTCGGCCTGAAGATGGCCGTGATGCTGGGAGGGCTGCCGCTGTGAATACTTCTGTCATTTCGCAAATTCTGACTCATTCCATCGGCGCGTTCGGCGGCACGCTGGGCTACGCCTTCCTGCTCAATGCGCCGATGAACACCGTGCTGCCCGCCTCGCTGACGGGCCTGCTGGGCTATGTGATCTACGAGGTCATGCTCAATTTCTTCTCCCAGAGCGCGATCTTCAGCTACTTTGTCGCCACCGTCGTCATCGCCGTCATCTGCGAGATCGCCGCGCGCGTGATGCGCATGCCCTCGACGATCTTCCTGCTCACGGCGCTGGTGCCGCTCGTCCCCGGATACACGTTCTACTGCGCGATGCTCGCCATCGTCGAGCACAACGGCGCGGCGTTCGCCTCCTATGGTCTGGAAGCCGTGCAGATCGTCGCGGTCATCGCCGTCGGCGCCGCGGTAACCTCCACGCTCTTCCGCCTGCTGACCATCCGCGCAGCGCGCCTGGCCAGACGGTAATGTGATTCTTTTCAGCAGACACATAGTCTGCTGTTTTTTTCTTTCCAATGATCGTATTCATATCAATTCCCCTATGATACAATCAATACAGAAGCATCCGTTTTTCCCTGCGGATGCCCCGAGAATACACCATGAACGCGAAGAACAACGTATTTGTGGCGCCGCTTCTCGCGCTTGTCATGATCATGAGCAGCGCGATGGCGGCCGTGTACACCTTCGATCCGGCCACCCCCCACACCGGCGTGATGACGGGGAGTTCAACAACGTGCTGCGCAGGTGATAAAAGGATCTTCGATTTTAAAAATACATTCCAACAAGATTTGCCTTCCCCTATGGGGAAGGTGGCAGTCCGAAGGACTGACGGATGAGGTCCCCGGCCGCAGCCGGATCATTCGTGCAGATATTCTATTGAAGTGTATCAGAATCAAAAGCGTCGCCTATCGGCTCCTGTTTGATTCCCGCTTATCTTGCGCTTCGCGCACAGGAACGTTAGGGCTGCCGCCCTAAAACCCGCTCGGGGACATTGTCCCCAAACCCCTTCTTCGCTTCGCGCCTATCCAAGAATTTTCTGCATACAAAAACCGCCCCGGTTATCCGGAGCGGTTTTATGATGCTCATTTTGCGCTCGTCTGCGCGAAGTACGTCACGCCGTGCATGCCCGCCAGCTTCACGGAGAACGCGCCCGCGCGCGCGGTGTGCGTCTCGTCCCGGTCGGAGATGATCTCCTTGGCGCCCATCAGGTCCTGCGCGGTCAGGTAGATGTCCGCCGTACGCGCGCTGCGGTTGATCAGCGTCACTGCGCAGCTGTCCTCCGCTTTGCGGCCCAGCGCATCCACGCCGCCGCTGGTCGTGCGGATCACGCCGATGACGTCGTCACACGGCGCAATGAACCTGCACTCGCCCGTGCGCAGCACCTGATTCTTGTTGCGCATGGCGATCATGCCGCGATAGTAGTTCAGCAGCTGCTTATCCTCATCGCCCCACGGATAGGTGCGCCGGCAGAACGGATCGGCGCAGCCCTCCATGCCCGCCTCGTCAGCGTAGTACACGCAGGGCATGCCCGGCACGCTCATCATCATGCGCAGCATCATCCGCTGGCGCAGGGTGCCGACCATGCGCTCCTCCTGGGAGAGCTTGTGCTCGGCGCGCTTATCGCGCGGGATGTCGCTGCCGTCGTTGCCGGCAAGCACATTCAGGATGCGCGGCCTGTCGTGGCTGCCCATCAGATTCATGAGCGAATAGAGGAACGGCTTGGGATAGTTGTGCATCAGCGCGGTCAGATCGCGCGCCACCGCGCCCGCATTCTTGCGGCCCATCAGGAAGGCGATCAGCGCGTCGCGCAGCGGATAGTTCATCACGCTGTCCAGCGTGTCGCCCAGCACATAGGAGCGCATCACGCCATAGGATACTTTGTGGCTGGCGTCCTCCCAGACCTCGCCCAGCACGGCCGCGTCCTCGTCCACCGACTTGACCTCTTTGCGCAGCTCGCGCAGGAAGTCCATCGGCAACTCGTCCGCCACGTCCAGTCGCCAGCCGCTGGTGCCCTGACGCACCCAGTGCTTAACCACGGAATCCTCGCCATTGAGGATGTATTTGCGGAAGTCCTCGTCCATTTCATTGACGTTGGGCAGCGTGCGGAAGCCCCACCAGCACTCGTAGTCCTCCGGCCAGTTCTTGAACGTGAACCACTTCTTGTACGGGGAATCCGGATCGCGGAACGCGCCGATCTTTTCGCCGTGCGTGCCGCGGCGGTTGAAGTAGACCGAGTCGCTGCCCACGTGAGAGAACACGCCGTCGAGCATCACGCGGATACCCATTGCCTTTGCTTCCTCGCACAGGGTGCGCAGCGTCTTCTCATCGCCGAACATCGGGTCGACCTGCATGTAGTCGCCCGTGTCGTATTTATGATTGGTGCGCGCGGTGAAGATCGGATTGAAATAGATCACGCTCACGCCCAGCTCCTTGAGATACGGGAGCTTCTGGCGCACGCCCTCGAGGTTGCCGCCGAAGAAGTCGGTGGCGAAATTGTCGCCGTTCTCCGTCACATTGAGCGAGGGCATCTCGTTCCAGTTCTCGTGCAGTTCGGGGTGATTGGTCTTGTCCTTGGCGTGCATGAGCGCGTCCGTGCCCTTGCCATGGAAGAATCTGTCCACCATGATCTGATACATCACGCCGTCGTACATCCACGTCGGCGTCTTGTACTTGGGATCGTAGACCGTGATCTGGAAATCCGTCGTGCCGCCCATGCGGCCCTCGCCGCAGCCGGAATCATCCGGCGCGCCGAGCACATGGCGCGTGCCGTCGCCGGAAACGCCCTCGAACCGATACCAGTACAAGCACGGCTTCTCGCTCACCGTCACCTGCACCTCATAATAGCGCTTGCCGTCCCGCGCGCCCAGCGGACGCATCGGGAAATGCTGCTCTTTTCCGTCCCATACGCGCAGCTCCACGGCATCCGGCTCGCCCGGGCCAAGAACGGCCACGCGCAGGCAAACCTTCGAGCCTGCGGTCAATGCCCCCAGAGGATATCGATAGAACGCGTCAGTGGTGTTATGCTGAAGAATCATGGTTTCACTCCATCCAATCATTTTCTTATGCGGGCAGGCCGTATGCTCTTATGCAGACAGATCATACAGAAATCGTTTTCGGTTAAACGCCTGCTGCCGCGTCAGCTCGCATTCGCTGCGTGTCTGTCCCCTCTTGGGGAAATCGCCTATATATTCTATCCTACTTTACATTTCCTGACAATCCCCAAATTGGAGCGAATGCCACCGACGGTTTACATTTCCCCCGTTCGGTAAAAAGCAGCCCTCCGCCTTGCCAGGCGGAGGGCTGAAACGCCATATTGGAAACACAAAGCTGCTTACCGCCGGATGGGCCTTCCTGCCATCGCGCCGGTCGCCTTATCTCCCCGTGCGGCGATTTCGCCCGCGACGATCACATATTCGATGCCTTCGTTTGCGGCGTTGGGGCTGCCCAGGCCGGGGAAATCCGCACGGTCATGCAGTGCAAGCGGGTTGAGGATCACCAGATCGGCGTCGCAGCCGGCCTGCATACGGCCCTTCCTGTCAAAGCCCAGCACCTGAGCGGGCCAAAGCGTCATATGCGGGATGGCCTCCTCCCAGCTCAGCTCGCCGCGGTCAATCACCATCTCGCGCAAAAAGCGCGGGAAGCTGCCCGCGATCTGCGGATGGCCCTCGCCCGGCAGATACGCGCCGGTATCGGTGGAGACCATGCACAGCGGATTTCTGGCGATCGCATAGACCGCGCGCTGCGAGCCCGTATTGACGACGACCGCGTCGTTTGGATGGCACGCGCGCAGATGCTGATACAGCTTTTCGTCCGGCACGACGCCGATATGCTCGCCGGTGATCATGCGCAGATGATGCAGCTCGATGCCGTTGGCGCGCATGATGCCCGGCTCAAAGAGCGCCGCGCCAATGGAGGAGCACCAGTCCTTATACATGCCGCTGTCAAAGACAATGTCGATACCCATGCCGCGCGCACGCTCGACCATGGCCATCGCCTCGTCCTCCACGCCCACGCCGTATTGATAGACGAAATGCGACACGATCATCCGGCAGCCGGAGTGCGCCGCCAGATCGATGGCCTCCTGCAGGGAGTCCAGATCGGTCATGGAGTTCATGCGCGTGTCGATGGAGACGGGTTTACCGTGGCGCTTTGCCACGGCGCAGAGCGCCTGCATCTCCAGGATCGACGAGCCGGGCGTATACGCCGGGCCGAGCGACACGCCGCATGCGCCCTGCAAAAGCGCGCGCTCGCACAGCTGCACCATGCGGTCCACCTGCTCCTCGCTCGCCGCCCGGAAAGGATCGACCACGCCTGCAGCCTCGCGCAGCGCGCACATGCCGACCATCTCCGCCTGATGGATCGGGAACGCCTTTTGCTCCCCAAAGAATTTTTCCAGATCCAGCGGAGAGAAGCCGCAGTTGCCGCCGACGGTGGTGGTGATGCCCTGCAGAAGGCTCAGCTCTCCTGTATATCGATGACCATCAATGTGACCATGCGGATCGATGAAGCCCGGGCAGACATAGCAGCCTGAGGCGTCGATCGTCTGCACCCCCTCGGGTGCATCTATCTCGCCGATGGCCGCAATCACGCCGCCTGTAACCAGCACATCCGCCTTGCATTTTTCGGCTTTTTCCGGATCGATCACAATGCCGCCCGAAATGAAAAGCTCAGACATGAAATCACATCCCTTTGGTATATCATACACACGATCTGTCATGCATGTTCCTCTAAAGAAAGCCCGGCGGGCTGAGCCCGCTTTCACCTGCGCTTCGCGCCCTTTTTCAAGAAAGTCAGCAATATGACGATGGCTTTCTTGAAAAAGAGCGCCGCCGAAGCGGCGCTTTTTTGCGATCAGAGGGAGAGCTTGAAAGTGGTCCAGATGTCCTGGAACTTCTGCTCGTTTTCCGGGGAGAGATTCAGCACGAACTCGGCGTCGTCCATGCGCTCGTACAGGCCCATGAACTCGCTGCGCTCCTTGAACCAGTCGCCGATGACCTCCAGCGCGGCGGCGTTCGGGCTGCAGTAGTACTGCCACTCGGCGCAGACCGCGGCGATCTCCGGGCGGAGCAGGAACTCCAGGAACATATTCGCATTCTTGGCGTGCGGCGCGTTCACCGGGATGAAGCAGCCGTCGATGCCAAAGCCGAGACCCTCTTCCGGCCAGACGACCTGCAGGTCCGGATTGGCGTCCAGCGCCATGCCGACGAACGGGGTGAACGTGTAGGCCACGCCGATATCGCCGGAGACGAGGTAGTTGTGCAGGTTCTCATACTCGAGCACGTGGATGTTGGCCTTGAGCTCGTCCAGCTTGGCAGCCGCCTCGGCGAGGATCGCCTCGTCGGTGGTGTTCATGCTCTGGCCCATAGAAAGCAGCACCATGCCGATGGTCACGCGGGCGTCGTCGATGAGGCCCAGGGTATCGGCCAGCGCCGGATCCCACAGGTCGTTGAAGCCCTTGATCTCCTTCTCGACCACGGACGGATCATACACGATCAGCGGGATGCCGCTGACGTACGGCACGACGTACTCGTTGTCCGGATCGAAGAACTTGGAGGTGAAGTCCGGGTTGAGGTTTTCGAAGTTGGTCACGATGGACGGATCAAACTTCTGCATCAGGCCCGCCTCACGGGTGGTGTTGAGGATATAGTCGCTGGCGAGGATGATGTCGTAGTCGCCGCCGTCCACAGCGGAGAGCTTCTCATACATTTCCTCGTTGCTGGCGAAGGTCGCATAGTTGACCTTGATGCCGGTCTCCTCTTCGAAGGGCTGGATGACCGTCGAGTAGTCGATATAACCTTCCCAGGAGAAGATGTTGAGCACAGCTTCATCCTTCTGGTTCACGGTTTCGGCGACGGCGCAGGCGCTCATCATCACAAGCGCCAGCAGCAGGGCGAAAATCTTCTTCATGTTATTGTCCTCCTTGTGGGGGATATTTATGGTTCAACCTTATGAGCATGCCACTCACTTGGATGAATTCAGTTTCTTGTCGCTGCGCGCGCGCAGCAGCTGGCTTAGGCCCACGACGATGAATATCGCGGCGAGCATCAGCGTGGAGAGCGCGTTGATCTCCGGTGTGCCGCCCGAGCGCAGGCCTGTGTAGACCTTAAGCGGCAGGGTCGTCGTCTCGGCGCTGGTGACAAAGAACGAGATGACCACGTCGTCGATGCTCATCGCTACGGCGAGCATCATGCCCGAGAGCACGGCCGGCATGATCAGCGGCAGCGTGATATCGCGCAGCACGCGCAGGGGGCTTGCGCCCAGATCGCGCGCGGCCTCCTCGATGGCCGGGTCCATGCCCACCAATCGGGACTTGACGTTGATGAACACATACGGCACGCAGAACGTGGTATGCGTGAGCACGAGCGCGGTCATGCCGAGCTTAAACCCGACCGCCGTGAACACGGCCAGATACGCCATGCCCAGCACCAGCTCGGGGATCATCATCGGCAGCGTCGCCAGCGACTCAATAAAATTGCCGCCGCGGATATGCCCATGCGCCAGGCCAATCGCGCCCAGCGTGCCGATCACGCCGGCGAAGCCTGCGGACAGGCCCGCGAGGATCAGCGAGTTTTTCAGCGCATCCGCCATCAGCGCGTTGTTGAAGAGCCTCGTGTACCAATTGGTCGTGAAGCCCTGCCACGCGCCGATGGTGCGGCCGGAATTGAACGAATAGATGATCACCATCAGGATCGGCAGATAGAGGATGATCAGCACAAGCGTGAGATAGATCGGAGAGAAGATCTTGATCTTCTTTTTTCTTCTGCTTGCCATCAGAACACCCCCAGATCATCGCCGCCGCTTTTGCGGTAGACGAGGTAGATGCCCGCGGTGATGAAGATCAGCACCATGGACATCGCAGATCCCGTGTTCCAGTCGCGGACCTTGAGCAGCTGATCGCGGATCAGATTGCCCACGAGCACCAGGCCGCCGCCCATGATATCCGCCAGATAGAAGATGCCTACGCTGGGCACGAACACCAGCACGCAGCCGGCGAGGATGCCCGGCATCGTCAGCGGCAGCGTGACGTCCAGAAACGCCTTCCAGGGTTTGCTGCCCAGATCGCGCGCGGCCTCCACGAGGGTAAAGTCCATTTTATCGACCGCGCTGTGGCACGGCAGGATCATGAACGAGATCATGCAGTAGACCATCGCCAGCAGCACCGAGCCGTAGGAGCCCAGGAACTTGATGTTCTTTTCGATCAGACCCAGGCTCTTTAAGACCGCGTTGATCGGGCCGTTGGCCTGCAGCAGGATCTTCCAGCCGTATATACGCACCAGCGCGCTTGTCCAGAACGGGATGATGACCAGCATCATCAGCAGCGCCTTCCAGCCTTTGGACGCGCGCGCCATGCAGTAGCCGAAGGGATAGCCGATCAGAAAACAGACAAGCGTCGTAAAGAACGCGAGCTTGAGGCTGTTGAAGAAGACGAGCAGATAGTCCGCACGCAGCAGGCTCTTGTAGTTATCCAGCGTGAACGCCGCGCCGAAGGTAAAGTCCTGTCCGCTTTGAACCAAAGACGTGCCCAGCACGTAGACAAGCGGCAGCGCCACCAGCACCACGGCAAAGAGCGTCATCGGCAGGACAAAGAGCGTATTTCTGCGCCGGTCTGCCTTTTGCAGGGTGGAATTACGCGCCATGCGACGCACCCCCAATGACCGCGGCCTGCGCCGGGTTCCAGTGCATATAAACCGTATCGCCCGGCTGCGGCGCATCGCACAGGCGATGATCGCCCTCGGCGACGACCTCCGTGCCATCTTTCAGATTCACATAGGTGAGCACCGTGCCGCCGGCATAGCGCGCCTCGCGCACTTGTGCCGGGAGATTGAATCCTTCCACAGGCTCCTTTGCGGCGCGCATGCGCTCTGTGCGCACGCAGACGTCGCAGATTTCGCCGGCATTCAGCTGCGCCTGCGCGCTGTCCACGCTGAAGGAGCCGTTTTCATTTTCGATCACGGCGCTGCCGCCATTGACGCAGCGGACCGTGCCCGTGAGGATCGTCGAGCGGCCGATAAACTGCGCCACATAGCGCGTCTTCGGCCTGTCGTAGATCTCCTCCGGCGTGCCCAGCTGCTCAAACTTGCCCCCGCGCATCACGGCGATGCGGTCGGACATGTTGATGGCCTCTTCCTGATCGTGGGTAATATAGATGAAGGTAATGCCCAGCTTCTTTTGCAGGCGCTTGAGTTCCACCTGCATCTGGCGGCGCAGCTGCAGATCCAGCGCGCCCAGCGGCTCATCCAGCAGCAGCAGCTGCGGCTGCGGCGCGAGCGCGCGGGCGATGGCGATGCGCTGCCGCTGGCCGCCGGAAAGCTGCGCAGGCATGCGCTTGGCGTATTCGCTCATCTGCACCAGCCCGAGCATTTCCTTGACGCGCGCGGCCTGCGCGGCTTTGTCCATCTTGCGCACGCGAAGGCCGTAGGCCACGTTCTTCTCCACGTTCATATGCGGGAAGAGCGCGTAGCTCTGGAAGACCGTATTCACCGGACGGCTCTCCGGCGGCAGGGCGGTCATGTCCTTTCCATTCAGGATCACCTCGCCCGTGTCCGGCGTCTCCAGACCCGAAACGATGCGCAGCGTCGTCGTCTTGCCGCAGCCGGAAGCGCCCAGCAGGGTGACGAATTCGCCCTTATGTACATCAAGCGAGATATCCGACAGGACGTCGCCCTCGCCGAAGTTTTTGGAAATATGTTTTAATGAAAGCAGTACCTCTGACATGTTTCATCCATCCATTCCTGTTAAGTAGTTCGATTATATGACAGGTCATTCCCCGTGTCAACAAAAAGTTTGATGATCGAAAAACGCCAGTTTAGTTTTGCTAAACTTTATCCGAAGAATCAGGCCTCCCCGCAGCGGAGAGGCCTGATGCATTTACAAAAGCGGCGCGATCACCTTGAGCGCCGGCCCAAGCATGCGGCGGCGCAGCGGCTCTTTCCTGAGCCGCTCGCGCGTCACGCGCTCGCAGCGCGCCATCGTCTGCTGGAAATCGCGCTCGATATCGCGAATACACGACGTCTTATACATATATGCCGCGCACTCGAAGTGATGATACAGGCTCCTATAATCGAGATTGATCGTGCCGACGACCGCCGCAGCATCGTCCGATACGAACACCTTCGCATGGACAAAGCCCGGCGTGTATTCATAGATGCGCACGCCCGCCTCCAGCAGCGCGGGATAATACGTCTTCGCCAGCGCATAGGGCATCTCTTTGTCCGGCTTTCCGGGCATGATGATGCGCACATCCACGCCGCGCTGCGCGGCATAACACAGCGCATTTTCCATCTCGCTGTCCAGGATCAGATACGGCGTCATGATGTGCACATAGTGCTGCGCATGGGCGAGGATATCCAGATAGACGCGCTCCCCGAGCTTATCCTCGTCCAGCGGGCAGTCGCCATAGGGAATCACATAGCCCTGCGCGCCCTCGGGCGGCATCGCCGGCGCGGCGAGATAGCGCTCGTACTGCGCGGTCGTATCCTTGAAATCGCGCACATGCCACATCTGCAGGAACATGAGCGTGAAGCTTCGCGCCGCCTCGCCCTTGAGCATGACGGCCGCGTCCTTCCAGTGCCCGTATTTCTCCTTGCGGTTGATGTAGTGATCCGCCAGATTCACGCCGCCGGTGAACGCCGTATGCCCGTCGATCACCAGAATCTTGCGGTGATCGCGGTAGTTATAGTGCGTGGAGAGGAACGGTGTGAGCGGCGCAAACGTCCGGCACTGGATGCCCAGCTTTTTGAGCCGTCTGGGATAGTCGTGCGGCAGCGTGTAGAATTCGTTCGTGCCGTCATAGAGCAGGCGGACCTCGACGCCCTGCTTCGCTTTGCGCGCGAGGATCTCGAGAATCCTGCCCCACATCACGCCCTCGTCGACGATGAAGTATTCCAGAAAGATGAACTTCTGCGCGCGCTCCAGCTCCGAAAGCATCCTTTTCCATTTGTCCTCACCCTGCGGGAAATAGGTTGCCTCCGTCCTGTCAAAGACAGGATAGCAGCCGCTGCGGCGCATATAGCGCACAAGCGCAGCGCCCGCGGGATTCTCCCCGGCAAAGCGCCCCAGCACCTGTTCATCCTGATGGATGCGCCGCTGATTGAACGCGGTCATCTGCCGGATGCGCTCGCGCATGGCGCGATGGCCCAGATCGCTTCGGGTATAAGCATAGAGCAGCGGGCCGAAAATGGGCATGATCATGACGACCATCAGCCAGGTGATCTTCGCCGTCGGATCATACCGGCTACCCATGATGATCGGCACCATCAGCATGTCGATGAGCACAGTCGCGCCGAACAGATGCGGCAGAAAACGCGCAAAATAGCGCACGGCCGCAAAGAGCGCAAACACCTGAAGCAAAAACAGCAGCACAATCACGCCCAGACGGCTGAAGACCATGGTCAGAAGGCCCCGCCTGCCTTTGTCGATCAGCGACATGCCCTCGCTGTGTTCGTAACGCTTTTCTTCCATCGAATCAGATCCTTTTCCTCTCGCCTTTTCCCCTGTGATGATTGTAGCGGATCATGGCATTCCTGTCCACCGCAGGGCCGCGGCGGTCAATCCATCGTATGCCGGATAAAGAAAAACCTTCCCTCGTGGAGAAGGTTTGAAAAGCTTTACAGCAGCGTGATGCCCGCCTCGCGGAAGACGCGGTGCGTCTGTTCATCCCAGATGGAGGACTGCACCTCGCCGATGTGCGCCTTGCCCAGCAGCAGCATACACAGACGGCTCTGGCCGATGCCGCCGCCCATGGCCAGGGGCAGCTTGCCCTCCAGCAGCAGGCTGTGGAACGGCAGGCTGCGGCGGTCGTCACAGCCGGAGAGGGTCAGCTGGCGGTCGAGGGACTCGGGGCTGACGCGGATGCCCATGGAGGAGATCTCCATCGCGCAGCCGAGCACCGGATGCCAGAAGAGGATATCGCCGTTCAATTCCCAGTCGTCATAGTCCGGGGCGCGGCCGTCGTGCCTGCTGCCGCTCTCCATGACGCCGCCGATGCCCTGGATGAACACGGTGCCGTGCTTGTGCGTGAAGATGTTCTCGCGCTCCTTGGGCGTCTTGTCCGGGTAGAGGTATTCCAGCTCCTGCGCGGTGACGAAGGTCACGTTGCGGTTGAGCAGCGGGGTATCGCACAGCTGGGGATACTTGCCGCGCACGGTCAGCTGCGTATCGCAGATGCTGTTTACAATGTTTCGAACGGCCTCGTGCAGGGTATACACCGTGCGGCCTTCCTCGGTGATGACCTTCTCCCAGTCCCACTGGTCGACGTAGATGGAGTGAAGATTGTCCAGGCTCTCGTCGCGGCGGATGGCGTTCATGTCGGTGTAGATGCCCTTGCCCGGCAGGATGTCATAGCGATAGAGCGCCATGCGCTTCCACTTCGCCAGGGAATGCACGACGACAGCCTCCGCCTTCGCGCAGGGCACGTCGAAGCTGACCGGACGCTCCACGCCGTTGAGGTCGTCGTTCAAGCCGGAGGTCGGCTCGACGAACAGCGGCGCGGACACGCGCTTGAGATTGAGCGTGCGGGAAAGGGAATCCTGAAAGACGCGCTTGATCAGGCTGATCGCGCTCTGCGTCTGATACAGGGAAAGATGCGGCTGATATCCCTCAGGAATGAAAGAAGAACCCATAATTCTCCTCCTTGAAACACAAAACTATGCTGTACAGTATACAGCGCAGAACACCTCAATGCAAGCACATTTATATGCCCGCTGAAGCGAATCGATCATGCAAGCAGCGTTTTCACAAGCGGAATCCGCTTGAGGAGCCAAACAGGAATTGCGCATACGCCAAACACCGCCATACAGTACGCCGCGCTGGCAATCACCTGCGGCAGGCCCACAGCCAGGAGCCCATTCCACAGCCAGGTCCACTGCGATTCCAGCAGCTGCAGCACAGGCAGATGCAGCAGGTATACGCCAAACGTATACCGGGCGGCAGCCGTTATCCAGCGCGCCGCAGGGCGATCCGTATCCATCGCCGCACAGATGCACTTTGCCGCGGCAAAAACCGCCGCGCAGTAAACAGGCGCAAACAAATCGTGATATTTCTGAATGGACATGACCCAGACCTTTGTCGTTTCCCGGTATGTCATATAGCAGGACAGCGCTGCGCCCGCCAGCGCCGCTGCGCACAGCGTCCATGCCGCGCGGCGGCAGTGTCTCTCCTCGAGGCTATGATGCAGAAAATACCCCAGACAGGGATAAAACACAATGTCGCATGTGATGCACGCAAGGCTGAAATCCGGATTGAGCTGATGCAGGCCCTCCCAGCGAAGCTGCTCAAAAGCCGGCAGGAGACAGCGGAACACAAACGCCAGCGTCAGCAAATACAGATAATCCCGCCTGCTGATCTGGCGCACCAGACTGCCCAGAATGGGAGAGATCAGCAAAAAAGCAAGATACGCGTACAGATACCAATAGGTAAAGTTCCACGTGGATTCATACATGCCCAATATAAACGCTTTTACGCTCCACTGTGCATCTCCCTTGTAAACAGCCACGGCGCAGGATATCGCAGAAAACAGCACCAGAACAGCGCCCATCCTGAAAATCCTGCGGATAAACAGCGTCTTCAGGGAGATTTCTTTGCCAAGGAGCAGCGCACCGGATATCGCAAAAAATACAGGCACTGCCATTTTGCTCAGTATCGATAGGAACATCTCCAAAAAGTACGGGATGCTGGCCAGCTCCCGATAGGCAAACATAAACTGTCCGCGCTCATTGATGTGGATATAAATCACGCACAGACATGCGATGATTCTGAGCGCATCCAAATATACATATCTGTTTTTTCTTTCCATTCTCACCCGCTCCTTTCTTCCCGTCAGTCAGTATAACATAGACCTCCGTTTTTCCAATGCTTTTCTTTCAAAAACAGAGTTTTTCCCGTCGTTTGCGTCCATACTACGTCCAAAACGGAAATCGGAGGTTTTTTCTGATGGCCATCGAGCGGGGCAAAATCGTGATCATCGGCGCGGGGCATGTCGGCAGCGCCATTCTCAATTCACTGCTGGGCATGAACCTGGCCAAGGAAATCGTGCTCATCAATCTGGACCGGGAGCAGGCGCTGGGCGAGGTGCTCGACGCCAGTCACACGCTCGCCTTTTCCTATGCGGCGGGCTGCGCCATCCGCGTGGGCGACTATGAGGACTGCCAGGGTGCCCAGATCATCATCAACACCGCCGGACCGTCCATCCAGCCGGGCGAGAAGCACGACCGCATGGCACTGCTGGAAACAAACCTGCAGGTCGTCTCCCAGATCATGGACGGCATCACGCGCTATACGCGCGAGGCGATCCTCATCCATGTGACCAATCCGGTCGACGTGCTCACGTATTACTGCATGAAGAAATACGACTATCCGAGAGAAAAGATTTTCTCCACCGGCACGCTGCTGGATACCGCGCGCTTCAACACCATGCTCGCCGCTGCGCTGGGCATCGACGCGAAATCCGTGACCGGCTTTGTCCTCGGCGAGCATGGCGGCACGGCGTTCGTCCCGTGGAATACGGTCAACGTTGCGGGCATTCCCTTTGACCGGTTCACCGAGCAGTTTGATCTGAAGACGCCCATCGACCGCGAGAATCTCATCCGCGCGGTCAAGGCCAGCGGCATGGACATCATCGAACTCAAGGGCTATACCTCCTCCGGCATCGCGCTGACGGTGTGCCGGGCGGTCTCCTCGATCCTGTTTAATTCGCATAGCGTGCTGCCGCTGTGCGTGATCCCGCAGGGCGAATACGGCCTTGAAAACGTCGCCATGAGCCTGCCGTGCATCCTTGGCGAAAACGGCATTGAGAAAATCCTCATCCTTCCGCTGGACGAGGACGCCGAACGCGGCATGCGCGGATGCGACGAATTCCTGCGCAGCATCATCCACAACATCGATATGGAAACCGGAAAGGTGCATCCAGAAGGCTGGCTCGGCGGCTTCCCGCCCCAGCACACGAATCCGGCGTGCATCGGCAAGCCGGTGTCCTGAGTGGGCTGTGCAAAATAACGCAGCCCCTTGAATAGAAGCTGCGCTTATGATATGCTGACATTGTAGTCAAAAGGACTCGCACGGTAGCCCCGCTTTCTGCATTACGAAAGAGGGGTGATGCACGATGGATAATCTGGAGCTGTTTAATCTGCCTCTGAATGTCGCTTCGCTGCTCGTTGCTGTTTACGCGTTAGGTCGCGCAAAATAAAGCATGCCGCCGTGTAGAGTGCCATCTACCGGCGGCCTGATGCTTTTCGTGCTGTAACATTCGCAGTCAGCGAGTGTCACTGTGCGAGGCTCTCAACTTCCTCTTGACTACATTTTACAACAACAACGACCAGCGGTCAAGCCGCCGGTCGTTCTTTTTATTCGATTGGAAAATCGTAATAGACCTTCGGCAGATCGCACTTGAATGTATAATGCCACCACTCCTCGACGTAATCGTCAAAGCCTGCGGCGAGCATGCCGCCGCGCAGCAATTCCCTGTTCGCCTTCTGTTGCGGCGTCACGCCTTCGTAATCATGCGAGGAAATCCTGGAGAACCAATCGAACTCGCCGCCCATGTCCAGCTCGTTGCCATCTTTATCTGTGAGCGTCAAGTCAACCGTCAACCCGCGCGAATGGCCGGAATACACGGCGATGTATCCCTTGGGAAAGAGCTCGCTCTTATCCAGCTCCGGATAGAACTCTTCCTTCATCTTGATATCGTCCGTGTCCTTCGCCCAGCGGACAAAGTGATCGACCGCGCGCTGAGGACGATACGCATCGTAAATCAGCATGTATAACCCCTTGCGCTCAAATTCCTCCGCCGCAGCTTTCAGCGCCTGCGCCGCCTCGATGCGCAGCACGGATTTGGGCGCAAAATAGCCATCCACCGGGCAGCCGACAAAGTTGTGATCGCCCGCATAACGGATATCCTCACGCGCGGACGGAATGACGTCCTTGATGTAAACAAATCCTTCGGGAAGCATATAACCCTCCGTCTCCATTATAAAATCAAGGGAAGGGCATAGCCCTTCCCTTGCATAGCTTCTTAAAACCGCTGCGAAGCAAAGAAGGGTGCAGGGACAATGTCCCTGCCAGGGGCTTGGGGACAGCGTCCCCAAACGTCTCCCCCCGCCCGCATTAGAACAGGCCCGTGATCTTGCCGGTCTCGTCGACGTCGATCTTCTCGGCCGCCGGCACCTTCGGCAGGCCCGGCATGGTCATGATGTCGCCGGTGAGCGCGACGATGAAGCCAGCGCCCGCGGAGACCTTCAGGTTGCGCACGGTGACGGTGAAGCCTTCCGGCGCGCCGAGCAGCTTCTGATCATCGGAGAAGGAATACTGCGTCTTGGCCATGCAGATCGGATACTCGCCGAAGCCCAGCTCCTCGAGCTGCTTGGCCTGCTTCTTGGCGTTCGGGGTGAGCGCCACGCCCGCGCCGCGATAGACATTCTTCACGATCGCCTCGAGCTTCTTCTCAATGGAAGTCTCCAGCTCGTAGGCAAAGCGGAAGTTGTTCTCGGCATTCTCGCACAGGCGGACGACTTCCTCGGCCAGCTCCACGCCGCCGTCGCCGCCCTTGCCCCAGACCTCGGAGAGCGCCACATTCACGCCCAGCTCGCGGCACTTCTCGCGCACGAGCTCCAGTTCGGCCTCGGTGTCCATCGGGAAGCGGTTGATCGCGACCACGCAGGGCAGCTGATAGGTCTCGGTGATGTTGGACACATGGCGCAGCAGGTTCGGCAGACCCTTCGCCAGCGCCTCGAGGTTCTCATTGTTCAGGTCGGCCTTGGCCACGCCGCCGTGATGCTTGAGCGCGCGCACGGTCGCCACGACGACGACGGCAGCGGGCTTGAGGTTCACCTTGCGGCACTTGATATCCAGGAACTTCTCCGCGCCCAGGTCCGCGCCGAAGCCGGCCTCGGTCACGCAGTAGTCGCCTAGCTTCATCGCCATGCGGGTCGCCATGATGGAGTTGCAGCCATGGGCAATGTTGGCGAACGGACCGCCGTGGATGAACGCCGGGGTGCCCTCCAGCGTCTGCACGAGGTTCGGCTTGAGCGCATCCTTGAGCAGCGCAGCCATCGCGCCGGCGGCCTTCAGGTCGCCCGCGGTGACGGGCTTGTCATCGTAGGTATAGCCGACGATGATGCGGGAGAGGCGCTCCTTGAGATCGGTGATGGAGGAGGACATGCAGAACACGGCCATGACCTCGGAGGCGACGGTGATGTCGAAGCCGTCCTCGCGCGGCACGCCCTGCATGCGGCCGCCCAGACCATCGATGACATTGCGCAGCTGGCGGTCGTTCATGTCCACGCAGCGCTTCCAGGTGATCTTCTTGACGTCGATGCCCAGCTGGTTGCCCTGCTGGATGTGGTTGTCCAGCATCGCGGCGAGCAGGTTGTTCGCCGCGCCGATGGCGTGGAAGTCACCGGTGAAGTGCAGGTTGATATCTTCCATCGGGACAACCTGCGCATAGCCGCCGCCGGCCGCGCCGCCCTTCACGCCGAAGACCGGGCCAAGGCTCGGCTCACGCAGCGCAAGGATCGCGTTCTTGCCGATCTTGCGCAGACCATCGGCCAGGCCGACGGACGTGGTGGTCTTGCCCTCGCCGGCCGGGGTCGGGGAGATGGCGGTGACCAGGATCAGCTTACCGTCCTCGCCCTCCACTTCGTTCAGCAGATTGTAGTCGATCTTGGCCTTGTAGTTGCCGTAGAGCTCCAGATACTTCTCATCCACGCCCGCCGTTGCCGCGATCTCGCGAATGTTCTTCATTTCACACGCCTGTGCGATTTCAATGTCGGAAAGATAAGCCATAACAAATTCCCTCTCTTTCTTGCAAACAAAAAGGCGCACCGATACTCTCAGTGCGCCCAGACGGTCGGCATCAAGCGCACATGTGCGCCGCGGCACTTCCTGTGGGTCGTCCCACTTCCGTCAGTCATGCCGCTGCAGGCTGTGCCTGCACCCATTTCCGAACTGCCTCTTCATCATAACGATACTCGGTGCTCGCAGCAAGGATTTTTGCTGAATTGAGACAGCACAAAAAATGCTTTTCCCATATGGATAAATGATATCATGCGCAGGCGATATCCGTCAAGGGGCATTTGCCTTTTGCCCCCTTTCCCCCTCCTCTGGCAACCGGGGAGAGAATACTTTTCAAAAAAAACACATAATTTTGTTTCCAGCATTGCAATCGATTCGTTTTTATGTTAAAATGTGTCAACAACTAGCCGAAAATGATATTTTTATCAGATTATCCTGCAAGTTTCGGCAATATTGAGGAGGCTTATTTCTATGAACCGTGTTTACAATTTCGCGCCTGGCCCGTCCATGCTCGCCACTGAAGTGCTCGAAAAGGTACAAAAGGACCTGCTGTGCTACGGCAGTACAGGCATGTCTGTCATGGAGATGAGTCATCGATCCAAAATGTACCTGGAAATCTTCAATCAGACCGTTGCGGATTTCAAGGAAGTCATGGGCGTGCCCGAGGGCTACAAGGTCATGTTCCTGCAGGGCGGCGCAACGCAGATGTTCGCCACCGTGCCGCTGAACCTGATGCAGGGCGGCAAGGCCGATTACATCGACTCCGGCAACTTCGCGCACAACGCGCTGGTGGAAGCCCAGAAATACGGCGAGGTGAACATCGCCGGCAGCTCCCGCGCGGACAACTACACCTACATCCCGGAATACACCCTCTCCCCGGACGCAAAATACGTCCACATCACCACCAACAACACGATCTACGGCACGCGCTATGATCACACCCCGGACACCGGCGATATCCCGCTGGTGGCGGATATGTCCTCCAACATCCTGAGCGAAGTGTACGATGTGTCGAAGTTCGGCCTGATCTACGCCGGCGCGCAGAAGAACGTCGCCCCGGCGGGCGTGACCATCGTCGTCGTGCGCGAGGATCTGCTGGGCAATGAAGCGGCCTGCACCCCGAAGGTCATGAGCCTGAAGAAGATGGCCGACGCGGACAGCATGCTCAACACCCCGAACTGCTTCGGCATCTATATCGCAGGCCTGACCTTCGACTGGATCAAGCGCCAGGGCGGCGTGGCTGCGATGGAGAAGATCAACATCGAGAAGGCGAACCTGCTCTACGACTTCCTGGATAACAGCAAGCTCTTCAAGGGCACGGCCAACGCCAAGGACCGCAGCCGCATGAACGTGACCTTCGTCACCGGCGACGCGGATCTGGACGCGGCGTTCGTGAAGGAAGCGGCTGCCAAGGGCCTTGTCAACCTCAAGGGCCACCGCATCGTCGGCGGTATGCGTGCAAGCATCTACAACGCCATGCCGATGGAGGGCGTGAAGGCGCTGGTTGAATTCATGAAGGAATTCGAGGCAAAGAACAAGTAATCTTTCGCCTGCGGGCGGGACCTCATCCGCCCTTCGGGCACCTTCCCCAGAGGGGAAGGCTAGATTTGTTCCCCTACACAGTATATAAACCTTCCCCTTTGGGGAAGGTGGCTCGCCATAGGCGAGACGGATGAGGTCCCCGGCCACAGCCGGATGCGACTCATCTCCAATCATCAATCAACAGAGAGAAGGTTTCTTCCATGGAATATAAGATTAAAACGCTCAACGCGATTTCCTCTGCGATCTACACCCAGCTGGACAACAAGTACAAGGTTGCCGACGACGTAACCAATCCGCAGGCCGTGCTGGTGCGCTCCGCGTCCATGCACGACGCGCCCATCGACGACAGCGTGCTGTGCATCGCGCGCGCGGGCGCGGGCTACAACAACATCCCCGTGGACGCCTGCAGCGAGAAGGGCATCTGCGTGTTCAATACGCCGGGCGCGAACGCCAACGCCGTCGCCGAGATGGTGCTGGCGGGCATGCTGCTCTCCTGCCGCAACATCGTGGGCGGCATCGAGTGGACCCGCACGCTCAAGGGCCAGGGCGCGGCGGTCGAGAAGGCCGTCGAAAAGGGCAAGAAGGCCTTCGTCGGCCCGGAGCTGCGCGGCAAGACGCTGGGCGTCGTGGGCTTGGGCGCGATCGGCGTGCTGGTGGCCAATGCGGCCGTGCATCTGGGCATGAACGTCGTGGGCTATGACCCGATGATCTCTGTCGAGCATGCGTGGAAGCTGAGCCGTCAGGTGAAGCGCGAGAACTCGCTGGACGCGCTGTTCTCCGCGTGCGATTTCGTGACGCTGCATGTGCCACTGAATGAGAAGACGCGCGCCATGGTCGGCACGCGCACCCTGTCCATCTGCCGCAAGGGCGTGCGCATCATGAACTTTGCGCGCGGCGGTCTGGTGGATGATGCGGCGCTGGTGGACGCGCTGGGCGACGGCCGCGTGGCGTGCTATGTGACCGACTTCCCGAGCGACGCGCTGATCGGTCTGGACGGCGTGATCGCGATCCCGCACCTGGGCGCCTCCACGCCGGAGAGCGAGGAGAACTGCGCCGTGATGGCCGCCGCGCAGACGCGCGACTTCCTGGAGAGCGGCATCATCCGCAACAGCGTGAACCTGCCGGTGATCGACGTCGCGCCGGTGAGCAAGCCGCGCCTTTTGTGCATCCACGAGAACGTGCCCAACGTGCTGGGCTCCATCACGTCTGCCGTGGCGGGCTTTGGCCTGAACATTTCCGACTTGGTGAACCGCAGCCGCGGCGCGATGGCCGTATCTGTTGTGGATATGGACGATATCCCCGCCCGCGCGCAGGACGCGCTGTGCGATAAGGTTCGCGCGATCCCGGGCATGAAGCGCGTGCGCCTGCTGGGCGTGTAAGCCTCTTATATAGGCGCGAAGCGAAGAAGGGGTCTGGGGATGAAATCCCCAGGCAGGTCTGGGCGGCAGCCCAGCGTAACCCATGCGCGAAGCGCAAAGAATCGGAGCGGAGCCGTCAGGCGACAATTACGATTCTGACACAGCAACAAAAGGATCTCTGCGCAAATTGCAGAGATCCTTTCATTCTATACCGGAATCTCAATTGTCGCCTTGTCACCCGGGGAACTCGCATAGTCGCGGCATGCCCGGAGAACTCTCATAGTCGCGGCATGCCCGGAGAACTCGCATAGTCGCGATGTTCCATCGCTCCTTGCGATTCTCCACGCTTCGCCTCGCCTATTGCGTCCACAGGACGCGCTCGGCTCCGGTGCCCCTTGCGATTCTCCACGCTTCGCCTCGCCTATTGCGTCCACAGGACGCGCTCGGCTTCGGTCCCTCTGAGATTCTTTCTTTTTTGCGCTTCGCGCTTGGAGGAACGTTGGGGATTTCATCCCCAAACCCCTGACAAGGGACTTCGCCCCTTGACCCCATTTACGCTTCGCGCCTATAACCGTTAGTTGGGCTTCTTGATTCTATTGAGCGTCGCGTTGAGCTCCAGCAGCTGTTCCTTGGTCATCTTCACATCCATCGCCCCCATCAGGCTCATCAGTCTGATGACGGTGAATCCGCCCATCATCTGCATCATCGCCGGGGTCATCTCAAAGCCCATGGCCTTTCCGCCCTGCATGCCCCGCATCAGTTCCGCAAAGAGCGCTTTCCCTTCCTCCGTCCGCAGAATATCCTCCAGCTTGTCGTTCAGGGAGAAGTAGCCCTCAACCTCGGTGATGTCGAACCAGTTGAGAATCGCACCCTTCTCGCGCAGGCGATAGGCCTCGTTGAACACTTCAACCTTGTTGATCATGCTCTCGTCGCTGCACTCGCCCGCGACCGCCTTGAGCTTCGTCGTTCCCTTATTCGGCGCATCAAAGCAGAAGAAGTGATCCGCAGCCTGCTTCTTGCCCAGGCTCACGCCGTTTGCAAAGAGCTCAACCTCCGGCTGGTTGGAATAGACGGTGACCTTCGTCACATCCTCCACGCGGTCCACATAGCGCTTGGAGCACAGATGGACGAACGGATCATCGCTCAGCCATGCCTTGTAGGCATAGAAGGAATCCTTCTTGTACTTGCGGTCGAACGTCACCAGGCCCTTGTGGTTCTGGCCGTTCTCGCCGCCCTCCGCACGGTTGTCCGCGCCGAAGTCGAACATATTCCACACATGGGTCGCCCAGAGATACTTGCGGGTAAAGAGCTGCTTGATGAGCTCTTCATGATAATATGCCTGATACTCCTCGGTGTAGTCGCCCTGGGTCGGCTTGGAGGTATGCCAGTTCAGCGCCTCGCAGCCATACTCGGAGCAGCCCACCGGGATATCCGGATACATCGCATGGAACCTGTCGAACCACGGGCCGTTCATGCTCGTGTCGCCGCCGTACCAGCCGAAGTAGTGATTCCAGGAGACGGTATCCGGAATCTGAATATACTCGGCGTCCATCGGGCACATGGACACGATCGCCATGGTGGTCAGGCGAGTCTTGTCCATCTCGTGGCACAGGTCGTTGAGCACCTTATGGTTGCCGATCAGGTCCGGATCAGCCTCGCCCTTCATGGTGATCTCGTTGGAGAGGCCCCAAACCACGATGGACGGATGGTTGTAATTCTGGATAATCAGTTCCTTCATCTGGGAGAGGGTGTTCCCGCGGCCGCCCGGCATGTGCTGGGAGATATACGGGATCTCGGCCCAGACGATCATGCCGTACTCGTCGCACAGGTCGTAGAAGTACTGGTCATGCTGATAGTGCGCCAGACGGATGGTGGTCGCGCCGACCTCGCAGATCAGCTCCATATCCTCCTTGTGGTGCTCATGGGTCAGCGCATTGCCCACGCCCCAGCGGTCCTGATGGCGGGAAACGCCGCGCAGCGGATACTCCTCGCCGTTGAGGATGAAGCCGTTCTCAGAGTCGATCGCATAGGTACGGCAGCCGAAGCGGGTGGTCACGGTGTCGAGCACCTTGCCGTCCTCGCAAAGCTCCACGATCGCGGTGTACAGATACGGGTCCCTGCGGCCATGCCACAGATGCACATCCTCGATCACCATGTCGCATGCACTCTGACCCGCCGGCGCCTCAGCCCTTACCACAGTGTTGCCCTCCGGCGTGCTGATCGTGCAGCGCAGCATCTGGCCTTCCTTGGCATTCTTGAGGAAGACTTCGGTCTTCACGCTGGCATTCTTGCCGTCCACGATCGGGGTGACCGCGACGCCCGGGCCGCCATAGTACTCCAGATCAAAGTGGGACGCCGGCACGCCGATGAGGTTCACGTCGCGATACAGGCCGCCGTAAAAGGTGAAGTCCGCCATCTGCGGATAGACCTTGTCGCTTACGCTGTTGTCGACCATGACCACGATCAGGGTATCGCCGGTGCGGCTGACCAGCCCGGTCACGTCCGCGCGCCAGGTGGAATAGCCGCCGTCGTGATGGGCGGCGTGCTGGCCGCCGACATACAGATCGGCGGAGGAATTCGCACCCTGAATCTCGATGAAGAGCTTCTCGCCCTGGGGCAGATCCTCAAAGGAAAGATTCTTCACATACGCGCAAGTGCCGCGGTAGTAATCGCCCGCGCCGTCCTGGCCGTCGATGGCGTTCCAGCTGTGGGGCACATTCACAAAATACGCAGGGGACGGCATACAAGCCGGCACGCCTTCGGGGGCCATCACAAAAGCCCACTTGCGGTTGATATTCACAGTCTGTCTCATGGAAATTCTTCCTTTCTTTGATTGTGCAGCATTTCTGCAGTCCCGGCAAAAACTACTTTTGACCGCGGGCTTTATTCTTTCTCGCGCTTTTCCTTGAGCCGTGCGACGTTCTCCTCCACCTGCCGCCTGTGCAGCGGATACCACCACCACAGCACAGCAGCCAGCAGCAAAAAGCCCAGCGCCGGCACCAGCGTCGCGATGGCGAATATGCCGCGCAGCACCTGCGGCGACTGCCCGATCGCCGAGCCGGAAGCATAGCCGATCGCCGTGAGCAGCCAGCCGGTCGTTCCTGCGGCGGCAGCCTGACCCAGCTTGCGCGCAAAGGAATACATCGCATAGATCGCGCCGTCCTCCCGCGCGCCGCTGACAAGCTCGCTGTGGTCGATGACGTCGGTGATCAGCGCCCAGGAGACCATGGAGAACATGCCCAGGCCCAGCCAGCCCAGCGTCTGCAGCGCAACAAACACCCACACGCTTCCCGGTTTGATGATATACGTCGCAGCGGACACCAGCCCCGCAAAGAGATTGGCTGCGGCGGCGATCTCCGCCTTGCCAAAGCGCGCAGCCAGCGGCCTGGTCAGCGCAGCCGCAAGGAGCATGCTGCCCATCATCAGCAGCGTGGAGACGGACTGCGCCGAGGCGTTGTTATAATAATCCGGGTAGATATACCCGCCCATGTTCTGCATGGTCAGCTGCGCAAGCAGCATCACAACCGACGCCGCGACGATGGACAAAAGCGCCCGGTTCCCCAGCGCGCTGCGAAACATCTCTATCACGGACTGCTGGCGCTGCGGCGCATCCGTCTGCTCGGGGATCACGCGCTCCGTCGTTAAGTAGTAGCAAGCCAGATACGCAATCACCGCCAGCAGCGAAAATATGCCTGCAATCAGCGTCACGCGCGGGCCGATCAGCGTCTCCACGCCGTCCACCTTCTCATAGGCGAAGACCGGCAGCAGCACGCCGATCACCGCGCCTGCCAGCGACGCGCCCATGGAGCGGTATGTCGACAGGCTCTGCCGCTCGTCCGGCTCGGCGGAAAGCGCCGAGGCCATGGAGCCGTAGGGAATATTGATCGCCGTATAGAAAACCGAGCCCCAGAGAATATAGGTGATCAGCAGATAGGCAACCCGCGCCGCATACGGCAGGCGCGAAATCCCGCTTTGATACATCAAAAACGATGCGGCTGCCACCGGCACGCACATGCGCCGGATCCACGGCCGGAACTTGCCCACGCCAGCCACCGCGCGGCTTCGGTCGCACAGGCGGCCCATGGTCACATCGGTGAAGGCGTCCACAAAGCGCGCAAGCATCATAATCGTGCCGACCGCGCCGGCGGAAATGCCCACGACGTCCGTATAGAACTTCATGAGCACCATCGCCGAGAGAATAAACGTAAAGTCATTGCCGAAATCCCCGAAGAGATAGCCCAGCTTATCCCTCATGCCAAATGGGCGTATATCCTTTTCCCGTGCCATGCTGCATCCGATCCTTTCCGGTCATTGGGTTTTATTCTGATCCAAATCAGTCTTTGAGATACATAAAAGGAGCTCCCTTTTCGGGAGCTCCTTTTATGTATCTTATTTTTCGGTGATGATCTTCTTGAGATCGGCGATGATCGCCTTCATCTCGCCGCCCTCTTCGAGCATCTTGCTCACCTTATCGCAGGAGTTGATGATGGTGGAGTGATCGCGGCCAAACGCATCGCCGATGCGCGGCAGAGAAAGGCCCGTCATCTCGCGGGTGAGATACACGGCCACATGGCGCGCAAGGGCAATCTCCTTCTTGCGGGAGTTGCCGCGCAGCAGCGCCGAGCCCAGACCATAATAATCGGCCACGCAGTCGATGATCAGATCCGGCGTGATGCGCTTGGGATCGCGCACGACGGCGATATCGTGCAGCGCATGGGAGATGACCTCCTCGTTGATCGCGCAGCGGTTGAGCTTGGCATACGCGTTCACGCGGATGAGCGAACCTTCAAGCTCGCGGATATTGCTCTCCACGCGGCCGGCGATCAGCTCGAGCATCTCGTCGCTGATCTCGATGCCCTCGTTCTCGGCCTTCTTGCGCAGGATGGCGATGCGGGTATCGAAATCCGGCTTCTGGATATCGGCGATCAGGCCCCACTCAAAGCGGGAGCGCAGGCGCTCCTCCAGGCGGGCGATCTCGCGCGGCGGCTTATCAGAGGAGATGATGATCTGCTTGCCGGCGGAGTGCAGCGCGTTGAACGTATGGAAGAATTCCTCCTGCGTGGAATCGCGGCCGGCGATGAACTGAATATCGTCGAGCATCAGCACATCCACATTGCGGAAGCGCTGGCGGAATTCGACGTTCTTGTTGTTCTTGATGGCGGAGACCAGCTCGTTGGTGAACATCTCGCTGGGCAGATAGAGCATGCGCATATTCGGGAAATGCTCCTGGATGAAATGGCCGATGGCGTGCATCAGATGCGTCTTGCCCAGGCCCACGCCGCCATAGAGGAACAGCGGGTTATACGCCATGCCCGGCGCTTCGGCAACGGCCAGCGAGGCCGCGTGCGCAAAGCGATTGGACGAGCCGACGACGAACGTATCGAACGTGGCCTTGGGGTTGAAGGTATTGACGCCCTGAAGCGGACGGGCCTCTTCCTTCTTCTGGCTTTCCTGCCAGGCGATGCGCTCCTTGACGCTCATCAGCTCCACGCTCATCTCCCTGCCGGCAACCTGAGAAATCGCCTCGGTGATCATGGGCAGGTAGCGCGCGCGGATGGTCTTTTCGTTGAACTCGCTGATGACCTCCAGCGCCAGCTTATCGTCGACCACATACACCGGCTTAAGCGGCTGGTCGATCCACGTGGTATAGGACACATTGGCCAGCTCCTCGCGCAGCAGCGCCTTCGCCTTGTCCCAAATCTCGACATGATCCATGACGGTTCCTCCGTATCTTGTATTTCATCGTGCCTGCATGGCACTGCATATTGTGGTTAAAATGATTATAAACAGATGGTGCACATATCCCTGTGGATAATCTGTGGATATCCACATCCGTTTCCACAGCATGTGGAGAAAAGCGGATAGGTTGTGGATAACTCATTTGAGAGCTTCCCTATCATAGCAAAAAAAAGCCTTGTTTTCAAGGCTTTTTCGGCGGATTGATTTTTGCGCAATTTGCAGTTTATCCACAGGTCTCCTGCCGGTCATTGAACGTTTATCCACAATATCCTGTGGTAAGTGTGGAAGGGTGTACACAACGTATACGCATAACCGGCGCGATTCCTTCATTTTTCGCGTATAGCTGCGTGAAATATCGCTCAAATTTTCTTCTCCGCGATCCATTTCTCCCAGACGTCCGGGCAGTAGCCGACAGTCGCAAGCTTTCCGCTCCTGACAATGGGCAATTTCAGCAGCTGCGGCTTCTCCATCAGGCCCGAGAGAATCGTATCCCTGCTCTGCGTGTAGGCAATCACGCTCTCGCGAAAGGCCTTGGAGTCCCTGTCGCAGAGGTTCTCCAGCCCGACAGCC
This sequence comes from Clostridiales bacterium, assembly GCA_015056305.1. Classification (GTDB taxonomy): domain Bacteria; phylum Bacillota; class Clostridia; order Christensenellales; family Aristaeellaceae; genus Ventricola. The sequence goes on from SVGO01000012.1 coordinate 26,981, forward strand.
GCCGCCACGCTCTCCAGCTCGCGCTTGCCGATGCCGTATTTGAGCACGTCCACCCGCTGATAGCTGACCCGGCGCTCCTTGAAATAGCGCTCGGCCTTCTGCGTGTCAAAGCCCTTGCCGGCATAAATCTGCAGTCCCATATGGTCAACCTCCCGGTTATGCGATATAATACAAGCGGGCAATGCCCGCTCCCACTTCCGAACAACTTATACAGAATAAAGCGATTCGGTGCCCGCAGCATGTATTTTTGCGCGGTTATCCATGTCGTAAAATAGGAAAATATACAATTATAATACCTTGCGGCAACACATCCGTCAAGGCAAAGGAGCACTATGAAAAAGAAAATCGCGCTCGTCACGGGCGCTTCCGGCGGTATTGGCTCCGCCTGCGCGCGCGAACTCGCTGCAAGGGGCTATACCGTCCTCGCGCACGCCAACCGCAATCTCGCCGCGGCGCAGCAGCTCGCCGATGAGCTCTGCGCCAAGGGCATGGACACACACGCGATGTGCTGCGATCTGAGCGACAGCCGCGCCGTGCAGACCATGTGCGACGAGATTCTGAAACTGTATCATCACGTCGACGCGCTTGTGCTCTGCGCAGGCGTGTCGCATACGGGCCTTATGACCGACATGACGGACGAGCAGTGGCATCGCGTGATGGATATCAATGTCTCCGGCTCGTTCTATCTCATCCGCGCGCTCGCGCCGGGCATGGTCTCTCAGCGCAGCGGATCTATCGTCACGATCTCGAGCATGTGGGGGCGCAGCGGCGCCTCCTGCGAGGCGGCATATTCTGCGAGCAAGGCTGCGATCATCGGCCTGACGAAGGCGCTCTCCAAGGAGCTGGGCCCCAGCGGCGTTCGGGTCAACTGCATCGCCCCCGGCGTCATCGATACCAAGATGATGGACGAGCACAGCGAGGAAACCAAGGCCATTCTCGCAGAGGAAACCCCGCTGGGCAGGCTCGGCACGGGCGAGGACGTGGCCAGGGCTGCGGCATTCCTTCTTTCTGACGAGGCCTCCTTCATCACCGGCCAGACGCTGGGCGTGGACGGCGGATATCTGTGAATACCATAATCGCAATCCGGCGGGCTCAGCCCGCTTTTATTTTGCGCAAAATGAATGGTTTTACATTTTTCTTCACAATTGGTCCCGTTCTTTTTGTTCAGAATCGTTGACTTTTTTGTGGTTTCTCTATAAAATATGAATAGGAACTTCTGTGCAAGGAAGTTCTGTTTAACGTGCTCCTGATCATCATGCGGTATTAAGTTTCGACTTTTGTATATATCCCCTTAACGAAAGGAGACCTTTCCCATGAACATTCTGTTTGTCACCAGCGAATGCGCGCCTTTCAGCAAGTCCGGCGGTCTGGCGGACGTTGCCTTCTCCCTGCCGCCGGCGCTCAAGCAGGCCGGCGACAACATCGAGATCATCGTGCCGTATTACAAGATGACCCGCGACCGCTTCGAGGACGAGATCTCCTTCGTCAAGAAGTGCTCCTGCCAGCTGGGCGACCGTACGATCGAGTACGGCCTGTGCCGCGGCCAGCTCTCCGGCGTGACCGTCTGGTTCATCGAGCATGAGCATTTCTTCCATCGTCCGCGCCTGTACGGCTATGGCGACGACTCCCTGCGCTTCGCGTTCTTCTCCCGCGCGGTGGTCGATCTCATCGGCCAGCTGACCTTCATCCCGGATATCCTGCACTGCAACGACTGGGAGACCGCGCTGTCCATCATCTATCTCAAGAATGACGCCGTGCTGCGCGATGAGCTCAAGCCGATCAAGAGCGTCTATACCATCCACAACATCGCCTATCAGGGCCAGTTCGGCTCCGACGAGCTCACCGGCACCTTCGGCCTGCCGTGGGGCTGGTACGACGGCGGCCTGGGCTACGAGTTCGAGGGCCGCAAGGACATCAACCTCATGAAGGGCGCCATGATGATGGCCGACGCGGTGTCCACCGTGTCCCCGACCTATGCGCGCGAGCTGCATTATCCGACCTTCGGCATGGGTCTGCAGGGCGTGGTCGACATGGTCAACCACAAGCTCTACGGCATCCTCAACGGCATCGACGTCAAGCACTACGATCCGTCCATCGATCCGCTGATCCCCTACAAGTTCGACTCCCGCGACCGCTACGGCAAAACGCTGTGCAAGCGCGAGATCCAGCGCATCTTCGGCCTGAACGAGGAGCCGGAATGGCCGCTGCTGGCCAGCGTTGCCCGCCTGAACGAGCAGAAGGGCATCGAGCTGATCAAGCAGATCCTGCCGCAGATGATGGAAATGGGCGTACAGCTGATCGTCTTCGGTCAGGGCGACCAGAAGTATATCGACTACTTCAACTGGGCCAAGCAGAACTGGCCGGGCCAGCTCGGTTTCTCCAGCGACTACAACGAGCCGATGGCGAGCAAGATCTTCGCCGGCGCGGATATGTACCTCATGCCCTCCCGCTTTGAGCCGTGCGGCCTGTCCCAGATGATGGCCATGCGCTACGGCACCGTGCCGATCGTCCACGAGACCGGCGGCCTGAAGGACTCCGTGCGCGCCTACAAGGATTTCGACGGCATCGGCGACGGCTTCGCGTTCTCCGATTATCAGGCGAAGGACCTCTACCTCGCCATTCAGGAAGCGGTCAAGCTCTACTTCTCCAACGAGGAGATGTTTGACAAGCTGCGCAAGCGCTGCATGGAGAAGGACTTCTCCTGGGACAAGAGCGCCAAGGCGTATCAGTCCATGTATTCCGACATCTGCGGCAGCACCGGCGTGGGCGAGTATATCTCCTTCCAGGACGCGTTCGACCAGCTCAAGCACTGCTACATCGAGAACGCCAAGCAGAACAAATACCGCTATCCGGACAAGTTCCATGCCGGCTATCACCGCGTCATCCAGATCGAGATCGTGGGCCGCGGCTCCGGTTTCTTCTACGTCGAATATCAGAATGGCGAGCTGAGCGTCATCCCCGAGCCGCGCGGCAATGCCGAGGCCTTCATCGAGTGCAGCTTCGACAACCTGCTGGATATGGCCCGCGGCTTCGTGACCACGGACAAGCTCTTCCTCTCCGGCCAGCTCAAGCTCTCCGGCAACCTCGCCAAGGGCTTCGAGGTGCGCTATCTGCTCACGCCGGGAAGGTGAGAAGTAAAATGCTCCCTTCGGGAGCGTGAAATCCGCCCTGCGGGCGGGTGAAGCTGCCCGCAGGGCAGTGAAGTTCGCCTGACGGCGAGTGAAGTTTGGTTTTCAGGTAATTTAAAGGGCGCTGCCGATGGCAGCGCCTTTTTTGCGCACAAAAAAGGAGAGGGCTGCCGCAGAAGCGGCAGCCCGAAGGAAGAAAGAAGAAGGAGACAGATTAGTTCAGATTCGCAGCAGCGCTCGCGCCGGCGATGCGGCCATAGATTACCGCATGACCATACGCAGAACCACAGGTGTAGATGGTGCCGTAGAAGTTGCTGTTGGCCAGCTCACCAGCCGCATACAGGCCTTCCACAACGGAGCCATCCTCCTTGAGAACCTCGGCGTCGGGGGTAATGCACAGACCGCCAATGGTGGTGGTACGCATCGGCGTGGTCAGTGCAACGGTATACGGAGCCTGAATGCCGAGGTTGTACTCAGCAGGCTTGCCAAATACATCGTTATCCGTGCCGGCAGCAGCGTTATAAGCGTCGATGGTCGCCTGCACATTTTCAACCGGAGCGCCGATAATAGCAGCCAGCTCTTCAACGTTTGCGGCCTTTACAGCGTTCAGGTTATCCACCAGCCACTGCGTGTTGCTGTCAATGTTGTCGTCAAAGATAAACCAGAACTCATTCTCAACACCGGTAGCCAGCTGACGGCGCATCTCCGTGTAGATGGTCGGCTGAATGTTGGCCTCATTGATGAAGCGCTCGCCATTGGAATTGAGAATCATGATCTTGTGCGGAATGCTCATGTCATAGCCGCCCGCAGACAGGGTAAGAGCCGCAAAGGTAGCGCCGCAGGTATCCCAGTCGTCGGTGAAACGAACCACCGCGCCAACCTTCTCCGCCATGTCCAGACCGTCGCCGACGGTACCAGCACTGGCATTGCTGGCAACCTTCTCAGCGCCCGGCGTAGAATACTGCGCCAGCTTCTCGGTGCTGGAAGCGAAACCGCCAGTCGCCAGCACGACGCCAGCCTTGGCATAAATCTTCTGCTCGCCGCCGTCCGCATAACGAACCACAGCGCCGACAACCTTGCCGTTCTCTTCAATCAGATCAGTCGCAGCAACCTCCAGACGGATGTCCGCGCCAAGGCTATACGCATAGTCCGCAATATCGCCCATGATTTCCGGACCACGGCCCGGAAGACGATTCGCCACGAGGGTCTCCGGAATCATCGGATAGCGCTGAACGTTCTCCGGATGCTTGACCATGTTGTCATAAATCCAGTTGTAGGTGTCCACGCTGGAATCGATATACTTACGGACAACAGCGGCATCCGCGCGCTGCTCAGACTCGTTCATCAGGAACTCATAGAGTTCATCTGCGTCCATATCCTCTTCGCTGTCGGTTTCAATAGCCGCGCGAAGAATAACGCCGCCGGACATGGAAGAGCAGCCGCCCAGGAAGGAGAGCTTCTCCACCAGGATGACATTCGCGCCAGCCTCACGCGCAGAGATCGCGGCCGTCAGACCTGCGCCGCCGCCGCCGATGACCAGCACATCGGTGGTCTCGTCTTCACGGACAACCTCCTCAACAGCCACTTCCTTAGCAGTCAGCGTCGCACCGGAAGCAGCCAGAGCCTCAGCCGCAGCGCTCAGCGCCGCATTGCTGGAAATCGTCGCGCCGGCAACAGCATCCACATCCACACGGTTGCCCGCGATCATGGCCTCCGCCAGTTTTTCAAGAGCAGCACCGCCAATGGCCGGAGTCTCGCCCGCGCCCTCGATCGCAACGTTTGTCAGGTTTGCACCATCAATGGTCAGGGTCACGACGACGTCGCCGCCGAAGCCCTTCGCGGTCGCGCTCTGGGTCTGCGCAAAAGCACAGGCCGGAAGCATCAGCGCAAGAATCATCAGCGCCGCAAGGATTTTCTTCATCATTTTCTCCTCCTATTTACTTTTATACTCAAGTATCATACTCAAGTATCGTTCTTGAGTATGATATCATGAAAGAATGAAATATGCAATACCGATTTGTCAAAAAACTGACATTTTTTCGGACGATCAAATTTCAATATTGGATTGCGCGGCAGAAAAAATGATGGTATGATGCCTGTATGAATATGACACATGACAAGCGGTTTATCCGCGGCAATCAAACCTTGCAAACCCTCATTGAGGTCGGCAAAGCGCTCTGGGTATCTCAGGAGAATATCAGTGAAATCACATTGGATGAAATATGCTGCCGATGCGAGATGACCAAGGGCGCATTCTATCACCACTTTGCCAGCAAGGATGCTTTTTTTGAACAAATCAGCTCCTGTGTTCTGGCGGAGCATATGGTTTCGGTGATTAGCAGCAGCGATGAAAAATATCCTGACCAGCCCGATAAACAAATCAGCGCATGGATCAGAGGAATCGCTGATTATTCGGCGCATTACCGAAGCAATATCCGTTATTTCAGCAAGATCTCCCAGCTGGATAATCGCAGACAAACCATCAGCTCATGGCGCAGTACCGTTCATGAGCATCTGACCCGCTGGCAGGAACAGGGCCTTGTGCGAAATGATATCAGCGCGCAGGCGCTTCAGGACTATCTGGATTCATTTACATACGGTACATACCTGCTTACAGCATATCAGTATATTGAACATCCTCATCAGGATGAGTTGATCAATTCCTTTGTTCAAACACTACTGATTAAATAAGCAATGAAAACCAAAACAGCCAAAGCGGGACATTCCCCAAACTTTGGCTGTTTTCTGGTTCATAGAAAAAGACCGTGAGCAAATGCCCACGGTCTTCTTTTGCATATTCAGCTGAAATCAGCAAACCCTCGGCCACGTCCGCTTCAGATGGAATGAGCACCAACTGCTTCGGATGTGGGTTCGGGCACTGCCCGATTAGCGCTCGACGCGGCCGGAGCCGGAGCCCTTCATCAGAGCGGTGACTTCGGAAACGGTGACGCGGTTGTAGTCGCCGGAGATGGTGTGCTTGAGGCAGGAAGCCGCAACAGCATACTCCAGAGCGTCAGACTGCTTCTCGTAGGTCAGCAGGCCGTAGATCAGGCCGCCGGAGAAGGAGTCGCCGCCGCCAACGCGGTCAACGATATCGGTGATCTCGTACTTGCGGGAGACGTAGAACTCCTTGCCGTCGTAGATGCAGGCAGCCCAGTCGTTGCGGTCCGCAGACTTGGACTCACGCAGGGTGATGGCGACGCGCTTGAGGTTCGGATAGAGCTCCATGGCCTTCTTGGCGATGCCTTCGTAGACGTTGCGGTCGAGGGAACCGGACTCAACGTCAGAAGAAGCGGTGATGCCCAGGGACTTCTGGAAGTCTTCTTCGTTGGCGATGGCCACGTCGACGTACTTCGCGATCTCGGACATGACTTCCTTGGCTTCCTTGCCGT
>SVGO01000013.1 GCA_015056305.1 Clostridiales bacterium
GCGGGTGACCTTGACGCGGGAGATGTAGCTGGAGCAGCAGCCATCATTGGTCAGGGTGCAGTTGATTTCGCAGCGCTGGCAGCCAACGCAGCGGTCCGGATTGACCACGAGCAGGCCCTGCGGGAACGCCCAAACCCTAACCTTATCTTCAGCCAGAGCAGTAGCGGTCACACCGAGGGTGTTGAGCATCGCGGAGGACATCGTAACGCCAACCAGGCTCTTACCAGAGAGCTTGAGGAACTGACGGCGCGTGAAGTCCTTGTCAAGGAAACGTTTCTTGTCAGACATGGTTTTCTCTCCTCCTTATTTACTCGATCCCTGTAACGCACCAGGGAGCAAACGCAGGCAAAAAATCAAGGAGCGCCAAACAAAGACCAGACACACGAAATGCCCCGTCTCCATCTGCACTCCTTCGCATCAGGCAGGCAGCGCGGTTGCCCCCGCTACCCATTGGCCGCATATACCACGAGGGCAACGGCGGCTTGGAGTGATGTGCGCCCTAAGCAGGCCTACATCTTTGCCATTATTTTATACGAACGCGCTCACTTCGTCAAGGTTTTCTCAATGTGATTTCACAAATTATTCACAATTATCTCACGCAAACATTTTAATAGTATAAGACCCAATATCAATTCCCCCGTTCGGGCTCTCTTTGAGGCATTCTTAACAGAATTGCGATCGTTATCGCTTTACAAAGCGTACTCTTTCGGTTTATAATAATATCCGTAAACATCTTGCCAGGAGGAGGAGGACATGTTTAATATCGGCTTTGCCGAACTGATGGTAATCCTCTTGATTGCGTTTGTCGTCGTCGGTCCCAAGGATCTGCCAAAAATTGCGCGGGCATTGGGACGATTTGTCAAGTACGTTCGCAACATGATTGAGGAGGTCAAGCGGGAATCCGGATTGGATGAGGTCGAAAAAGATCTCAAGACTATGGAGCGAAAAGTTGACGAAGGCGTCCGTGCCATGGACATCCGTCCGGACCTGCAAAAGACGCAGCTGTCTATCAACAAGGAGCTGAACGCAATCAAAAAGGACGTCAGCTTCAAAGACTTTAAATCTAATTTAGGAGGAAAATAACTATGAGACTGGGTACTATGGAGATTATGCTGATCGTTGTTCTGGCGCTCGTCCTTTTCGGCGGCAACAAGCTCGCCGGCGTGGGCAAGGCTCTGGGCCAGAGCATCAAGGAATTCAAGAAGGAAGTCAAGGAAGACGCCCCCGCTGCTGCTGAAGGCGAGGCTGTAGAGAAGAAGGATGAGTAAAAAGACGTCTGCCGCTGTCAGTCAGCACGATTCAGACGTTAAGAAAAACACGCAGCCGCTCATCACTCACCTGATGGCGTTTCGCAAGCTTGTGATCTCTATCCTGATCGCTATTTTGATCGGTTTTGTCGTCTCGTTTTACTTCCTGTGCAATCCACTGATGAAATTCATCACCAGCCCGATTGAAGCACGCGGCGTACAGATCATTTATACGGCGGTCAGTGAAGCGTTCACCACGCAGCTCAAGCTCTCTTTGATGGCAGGCGTCGTGGTGATGAGTCCTTTCATCTTCTATCAGATCTGGTCTTTTGTGAAACCGGCGCTGTATGAGAATGAAATCCGGCTGTTCCGTCTTCTTTTCTTTATCGCGCTGATCCTTTTCCTGATTGGCATCGTGTTCTGCTACTGCTATGTCTATGAGCTTGCGCTTAACCTCTTCCTCATCGCCGGTGAGGATCTGGCTACGCCGATGCTGTCCATCGACAAGTATGTGAGCTTCTTGGTTTCGTTCCTGCTCCCCTTTGGTGTTGTATTTGAGCTTCCTGTGGCGATCTTCATTGCTGCCAGAATGGGTGTTGTCTCACACAAGCAGCTGACGTCGAGCCGGAAGTTTGTGTTCTTTGGATTGTTTATTCTGGCCGCCATCCTGACACCGCCCGACGTCATTTCTCAGCTCATGCTCGGCATGCCGATGTATGTGCTCTTTGAGGTCGGCGTACTGGTTGCCCGTGTAACCAAGCCGCGTCAGCCGAAGACAGAAATTGAAGAAAGCTGATTCACACGTATCCATAAAAGAAGCCTGGTTTCATTTGAAATCAGGCTTTTTTCTATTATTCATCACCATGAAGAGCATTTTCCCTGATAAAGCGGACAAAATGCGCAATATGATCGCTCGTCTTCTCTGTTTTACGGCTGATAAGATATATATTTTTCTCCCACCTGACAGGCAATTCAAATTGAAGAAGCCGCTTTGCATCAACAAAGTCCTTTGCCGCTCTCCAGGAAATCAGCGATATGCCCATCCCTCTGGACACCATATTCTTAACGGCCTCCTGGTCATTTACCCGCGCAACAACATTAAGCTTGCCTTCATCGATGCCCAATGCCTCCAGATACCTGTCTGCTTGTTTTCTTGTGCTGCCCTTCTTTTCACGCATAATCATGGGCTGCGCAATCATCTGTTCAACAGACATTGTCTGCTGCTGATTCATAGCAAGATAAAGGTCTGTAACTGGCGTGATCATGACCATGCGATCCTTCCAGACCGATAGCGACATTACGCGCTCGTCACCGGTTTTTGCCGCAAAACCCAGATCAAATCGTCCATCGCATACGCCCTCGATGACGTCTGTACTGTCAATATGATGGATATTGAAATAGATATGCGGATACAAACGCCCAAACGCCGGAAGGATTTCAGGCAGAATATAGGCAGAGGGAATCGTCGAAGCCCCAATACGGACAAGACGCTGATCCTGACGGACGCAAAGCTTATGCATTTTCTCCTTGATCGCCAGAATACCGGATACGCATTCGTAGACCTCCCTGCCCTTTTCCGTAATCTCGATGCTCTTGGTTGTGCGAACAATCAGTCTGCATCCGAGTTCATCTTCCAGTGTACGGACATGCGCGCTGATGGTCGGCTGGGAAACAAACAGATGCTCGGCGGCCTTCGTAAAACTCAGGTATTCCACAACGGCAGCAAAGGATTTCAGCTGCTTAAAGTCCATGTGTAATCTCCTTGAGCGCGGCAAGCGCAGCGTCGACATGCACCGAAGTGTTCGCCCATCCGAAAGAAAAACGGATCGTCCCGGTCGGATAGGTTTTCAGCGTCTGATGGGCCGATGGCGCGCAATGCAGACCGACGCGGGTCATAATTCCATAATGCCTATCGAGCCGGTATGCGGCTTGCGCGATATCCATCCGCATGGTCTGAACAGAGACAATGCCGGTCCTGTTATCGAGATCCTTTCTGCCGATGATACGAAGCATACCCTGCTCTTCCAATTCAGCCAGCCCGCTCAGGAACCTCGCCGTAAGTTCAAGTTCATGCGCGCGGATCGAGTCTTTACCCGTATCTTCAATCCACTTGAGCGCAGCATGCAGACCGATGATGCCCGGCAGATTCGGCGTTCCGGCCTCAAAGCGATCCGGCATGAAATCCGGGATCTGTTCGGTATGGCTGAGGCTGCCTGTTCCGCCGGAAATCAGAGGCTCAATCTTCCGCTCCAGACCATTTTCGAGGACAAGGCCGCCTATTCCCTGGGGGCCGAGTAGCCCTTTGTGCCCCGTGAACGCCAGCGCAGAGATATTCATACGCTTCATATCGATGGGAAAAATGCCTGCCGTCTGCGCACAGTCTACAAAGAAACGTAATCCCCGCTCTCGGCAGAATTCACCCACTTTTTCTATGGGCATCATTGTGCCGCAGACGTTGCTGGCATGGGTCATGACAATGGCTTTGTATTCTCACATACGCAGGACACCAGCTCATCAAAAATGAGATCACCCGTTTCGCTGCACGGGATGCGCGTAAAAGAAACGCCATGCTTTTCAAGCTGCACGAGCGGACGCATGACGGCATTGTGCTCCATGGAAGACACAAGCACATGATCTCCGGGCTTTAAAAAGCCCTTGAGCAGCAGATTGAGGCTCTGTGTGACATTGCCTGTGAATATGACATTGCGAGGATCACAGCCGTCAAACAAGGCACAGAGCCGCTCTCTGGTTTCATATACGATTTCCTCAAGAGCATATGCCTTCTGATAACATCCTCGATTGATGCTGCAGCCGCTTTCCGTCATATACCGATAGACTGCCTGCGCAACGCAAGCCGGCTTGGGAAATGACGTCGCCGCATGATCCAGATAGATTTCTTCCATGGTCTTCCTCCATGTATTACTGGATAAATCATACCATACATTTATCAGAATATCAAATATACTGATCAGGTTTATAAAGAATTCCTATTGGATACCCCTTTCAGACTATGCTATACTGAATTATCAACATAAATTGGAGTGAATTACTCATGAATCTCAGGAAAGAACGATGGGGTATCCTGACTGCCGGACTGTGCATTGGCATCATTGCTGCCCTTCTGGTCATGCTGGGCAATCCGATCAATATGGGCTTTTGCATAGCCTGCTTCCTGCGCGATATTTCCGGCGCGCTTGGCCTGCATCGTGCTGCCGCAGTGCAGTACATCCGGCCGGAGATCATCGGCCTTGTTCTTGGCAGCCTTCTCGTCGCCATCAGGCATAGAGAGTTCCTGCCGCGCGGCGGAAGCTCTCCTATGACCCGCTTCATTATCGCATTCTTTGTCATGATCGGCTGCCTCATGTTTCTGGGCTGCCCATTCAGGATGATCCTTCGGCTGGCAGGCGGAGACGGCAACGCGCTGTTCGGTCTTGTCGGCTTTGCTGCCGGTATTCTGTGCGGCGTGTTTTTCCTGAATCGCGGTTACTCCCTCGGGCGCACCTATAAGCTGCCCACTGCTGAAGGCGCAATGCTTCCGTCCGCAATGGGCGTGCTGCTTGGCCTGTTGCTTCTCGCCCCCTCTTTCATCTTTTTCACGGAAGCAGGCGCTGGGCCCGGCGCCAATCACGCCGGCATATTTTTCAGCCTGATTGCAGGTCTTGCCGTCGGCGCGATGGCGCAGCGCACGCGCCTTTGTATGGTCGGCGGTATTCGCGATGTCGTTCTCTTTGGCGAATTCAAACTGCTTCTCGGTTTTGCAGCAATCTTTTCCGCCGCTTTAATCGCCAATATCGTCTTCGGCTTGTTCACGCCTGGCTTCAACAGTCAGCCTGTTGCGCATACGGATGGCCTGTGGAATGCGCTGGGCATGCTGCTTTGCGGCTTTGGCTGCGTTCTCCTTGGCGGCTGCCCGCTCAGGCAGCTTGTCCTTGCAGGCGAAGGCAACACCGACAGCGCGGTAACCGTTCTTGGCCTTCTTGTCGGCGCCGCCTTTGCGCACAACTTCGGTCTGGCTGCCAGCGCAGCAGGCCCGACGCTCAATGGCAAAATTGCTGTCATGATCGGCCTTGCCGCCATTGCGGCAATCGCCTGTATGAACACATTTAAGAAAAAGTAATTGACAGGAGAATACTGCTATGAATACGATGGATGCAAGAGGTCTTTCCTGCCCCGAACCGGTCATCATGATCCGCAAGGCCATGATGAGCAAGGAAAACCAATATGAAATGATCGTCGATAACCCCACCTCCAAGGAGAACGTCATGCGCTATGCCGAGCATCAGGGATATCGCGTCACCATCGAGGAGCGCAACGGCGAATACACGCTGAGCATGAAAAAATGATCTGCATTGCTACATTCTACTCTCATTTCGGCGCAATCCGATTCAAACGTACCTGCGACCAGGCCGGATTGGGCGCCATGATCATGCCTGTTCCGCGCGATCTGAGCAGCAGCTGCGGCACCTGCGTGCGCTTTGAGGGGAATTATCCTGAAGAGATTCCGCAGGAAATCGAACAGATTGTCGTCTGCGAAAACGGCGGATACCGTTTGCTGTATCGCGCTGAGAATGCCTGAGGTACGCTATGGAAAACGATGTGAAACTGACAAGACTGGTCAAGTGCGCCGGATGCGGCGCAAAAGTTGGCGCGGGAACGCTGGTCAAGCTGCTTGATGGATTCAAGACCCATCACGATCCGCGATTGATCGTCGGATACGACAAGAGCGATGATGCGAGCGTTTACGTGCTTGACAAGAATACGGCGCTCGTTCAGACGACGGATTTCTTTCCACCGATCGTCGACGATCCGTTTTTATATGGTCAGATCGCCGCAGCAAATGCGTTCAGCGACGTATATGCCATGGGCGGAGAGCCCAAACTTGCGCTGAATATCCTCTGCCTCTCTCAGGACATGGACAAGCACACTGTGCAGGATATTCTTCGCGGCGGATATGACAAGGCCTACGAAGCCGGAGCAATCATCACGGGCGGGCATACCATTCAGGGCGCCGAGCCCATTTACGGACTTGCCGTTTCCGGCTTCGTGCATCCGGACAAAGTGCTCACCAACAGCGGCGCAAAGCCAGGTGATGTACTGATTCTGACCAAGCCTCTGGGAATCGGAATCCTGACAACCGCCGCCAAAGCAGACATGGTTGACGCTGAGGTTCTGGATCGGATTTACAAACAGATGGCCACGCTCAATAAGACTGCACGCGACGTCATGGTAAAGCATCACGCGCATTGCTGCACGGACGTTACGGGTTTTGCACTTCTTGGACACAGTTACGAAATGGCTCAGGGCAGCGAATGCAGCATCCATCTGAAAGCAGAAGCAATTCCCTTCCATCCCGAAACGTATGAATTGGCTGAAATGGGCTTTATTCCCGCTGGCGCTTATCGCAATCGCGAGTTTGCCGAACATGGCGTACATGTAGCAGAGGGTATCTCCCGTGCAATGCAGGATATTTGCTATGACCCGCAAACCAGCGGCGGGCTGTTGATGGCGATTCCCGAGGAACATGCCGAGAAATGCCTGAGCGAACTGAACGAGCAAATTCCCGAGGCTGTCATGATCGGACATGTCACGGAGCAAATGGACGCCGCCGTATATCTAGAATAACTCAAAAGCTGTATGACCAATCAGGCCATACAGCTTTTTTGAATGGGCTGCTTTCTGCTGCGCGCGCGATACTCAATCATCTGTGCTGCGATGCTCACCGCAATCTCTGCCGGTGTTACAGCGCCAATATCCAGGCCGATCGGCGTCACGATGCGCGCGATATCCTCTTTTGTGAATCCCATATTGGTCAGCTTGGCGTTGACCGCTGCGGTTTTCCGCTTGCTGCCGATCACACCGATATATCCCGCCTGCGTGCCCAGCGCGTAGGCCTGACACGCCAGATCGTTCTTATGCCCGCGGGTCATGATACAGATGCAATCCTGCCTTCCGATCCTGAGCGCATTCTCCCAGGTCTCTTCCTCAAGAAGAATCACATCCTGCGCCTGAGGAAACAATGCCCTTTGGCAAAACTCAGGCCGATCTTCAATGACCACGCACCTGAAATCCACGGCAGAGAGCACAGGCACAAGGGCCTGCGCAACATGCCCCCCGCCAAAGATATAGACCCGATCGGAATAAACCAGCTGCTCAGCGTAATAGGCATGGCCTTCCAGATGCATGGTGCGCGCCTCACATCCCAATTGATCGAGGAATGCATCCGGCAAGGTCGTTCCAAGAACCTTTTCGTGATCACGCAGCATAAGCGCATGCCCGCTCAAATCGATGACAAGCCACGCATCTGTACCCGTTTCATATGCATCTGCCGCAGCTTCAGCAAGCAGCCGGATATCCTGATTATCTGCGGAGATATATTGAAAATGGACATTGACCGAGCCGCCGCAGATCATGCCGATATCCTCGCTCGCATATTCATAGAGTTCAAACGTCTTCAAATCCGATGCACGCTTTCGAAGAAGCGCATGCGCATGCGCAATACTGTTCCCCTCCACCGCGCCGCCGCCAACCGTTCCACATACACGGCCATGTTCATCAACCAGCATATGGGACTGCGTTTTTCGTGGCGCAGAGCCCTTTCCGCCTGCCGCACTGACCAGTACGCACGGGATCTTCTGATCGATATGCATCACAAGCTGTTCAAAAACCTCTTTCATGGCTGTTCCTTTTCCGTTTTCATAACCTGTACACAGACCAGCTCCAATACGGTTCCGGCAATACAGCGCGCCTTATCTGAAATGGTAAAGCAATTCTCATATTCTTCTCGCCGGGGATCGATATCAGCAATCTTGAATCCCCTGGTCACGACAAACCCTTCACGGATCAGACCGCGGATCAGACCCGGAATTGAAGCTGTCACAGAGAATTCGCCTTCGTCATTTTTGATGACCGCGATGGTTTCGCCCCGATTCACATAATCGCCGATTGCACGAACATGGCGGATGACACCGGCGTGATCGGCATGGATCACGCGCTCAGCCGCATAGCCGCCGATCCTACCGGGGACGCCCGTGTTGGGCTGTGCTGCGCCGCGCATCATGATTCTGCCAAGATTATGCCCACGCATGGTCTCGATGACCGCGTGAACATCTTCTCCCGCCACAAAGCCTGGACCCAACGCAACAGTCAGCGGCGCCATGGCCATATGAGTACCCATATTGCGCTTGGCGATCATGGCATCTACGACAACAATTGGTTTCAGCACCGCGATACATGCCCCTTGAGGATCGACATATAGCGGCACTGCCTGCTGCGCCCAAACCGCTTCCATCTCGGATAGCGCATCAATCCGAACAGCCGTCATGCCCTCCACCGCGGCCTTACCATCATACACAGCCTCGCTGACTGCAACCTGCCTGCGAATTGCAGCAGGAGCGTCCGTTTCCAGCACCAGCACGCGGAAACCCGCTCGCCAGAGCTTATGAATCACAGCGGTGGCCATGTCTCCGCCGCCGCGCACGATAATGAGCTGATTCGTATCCATTGCAAAACAAACCTCGAACGATGATGACACTATCATAACACAAAAAGGAGGGCTGTGACACCCCTCCTTAAAAATTCGCTCTTACTGCTTCATCTTCGGCTTGAAAACCAGCGCAGCCAGATAGCCAAAGAATACAGCTGCAGCAATTCCGCCTGCAGCCGAGACCACGCCGCCTGTGAACGCGCCCAGAATCCCCTCGCTCTTTGCTGCTTCGATGGCCCCGTGACTCAGCGTATACCCAAATCCTGTCAAAGGAACGGTCGCCCCGGCACCGGCAAAATCGATCAGCGGCTTGTATAGACCAATCGCGCCAAGAATCACGCCGCAGGTTACATAGCCCACCAGAATCCTCGCGCTGGTCAGTTTTGTTTTCATGATCAACAGCTGTCCGATGGCGCAAAGTATGCCGCCGACCAGAAACGCTTTTGGATACATCATCAGCATTTCGAGCATACAGATCCCTCCTTATGTTCCAGCACGACAGCATGCGCCACGCTGGGAATGCTCTCGCCCTGCATGCTCGACGTTGGGCTGAGCAACGCGCCCGTAGCCAGAAACAGCACCCGGCCCAGCTTGCCGCCGGATATCTGCGGCAGAATATGCGCGCAAAGCATACTCGCTGCACAGCCGCATCCACTGCCTCCACAATGCGTGTCCTGCTGCGGCGAAAAGATTTCGCATCCGCAATCAAACAGCTTTTCCGGTCGGACGCCGATCCCCTTTTGCTCCAGCAGTTCGATCAGCAAATCGCGACCCAACTGCCCAAGATCTCCTGTCACGACAAGGTCGTAATCATCGAAGCTGCGCTTCATGTCCGCCAGATGGACCGCGATCGTATCCGCAGCTGCAGGGGCCATCGCCGCGCCCATGTTGTTTTGATCGGCAATGCCCATATCGATTACCTTGCCGCAAGTGGTGTGCGTCAGCACAATCGAAGTGCCTTCAGCCGCTGCACCGCTGCCCAGCATGACAGCGCCTGCGCCGGTCACCGTCCATTGGGCGGTTGGCGTACGCTGGTTGCCCAGCTCAAGCGGCGCGCGGTACTGGCGCTCTGCTGTGCAGAAATGGCTGCATGTCGCACAGACAATCCGATCTGCATAGCCGCCGTCCGCGAGCATGCCGCCCAGCGAGAGAGATTCAGACATTGTCGAGCAAGCTCCATAAAGCCCATAGAAGGGAATCTGCAGATTGCGGGCAGCAAATCCTGCCGAGATGATCTGGTTGAGCAGATCGCCAGCGAGAAGCATCTGTACATCTTCCAGACTGCATCGCACCCGCTGCACACAGCGTTTCACCGCAGATTCCAGCAGACTGCGCTCTGCGGCTTCAAATGACTGCTGACCGTTAAGCTCATCAGGAATGATCTCATCAAACTCATTGCCATGCGGCCCGGCATATTCCTTTTGCCCGGCGATGCTTGCCCAGGAAAGCACAGCGGGTTTGCCCGGCAGGCATACCGTCCTTCCGCCTGTTCTTCGACTCATACGTTCACATCCTTGCAAACTTTTTCTGCTATCCTCTGCGGATTCTAGAAGAAGTATGCACAATTCCCCCTTAACCATCGCGGTCAAGGGGGAATTCAGATTATGAATCTGCTTTAATTCTGCTTTTTCTGAGGCAAACGAACATCACCAGTGGGAAAACAAGCGCTGCAAGAATACCCATCTTCATATTCTCGCCCGCAAGACCGGAAACAAAGCCCACGAGCGTCGGACCGCTGCTGCAGCCCAGATCGCCTGCCAGCGCCAGCATCGCAAACATGGCCGTTCCGCCGTTGCGCAGCGCTACAGCCGCTCTGCTGAACGTGCCCGGCCACATGATGCCCACCGTCAGACCGCAAAGTGCGCAGCCAACAACGCTCAGCGCAGGCGATGGAGCAAGGCTGATCAGCAGATATGCGCCGATACAGAGTGCCGAACTGAGTGTCATGAATCGCTCCAGATCGATCTGCTCGCCGTACTTGCCGTAAAACACGCGAGAAAGGCCCATCATGATGGCAAATGTCATCGGTCCGACAAGATCGCCAAACGCCTTTGTAAGGCCAAGACCCCGCTCGGCAAACGCTGAGGACCACTGGCCCACCGCCTGCTCGCTCGCGCCGGAACAAAGCATCATCAGCATCAGGATCCAGAAGGTCTTGCTTGTAAAAAGCTGCGGCAGGCTCATGCCCTTTTCCCCATCGGAAATCAGCGGTGCAATCGGCGTTTTTGCAAAAATCCAGGCATTGACCAAAGGAATCATCGCCCAGATCCAGGCGAGTACACGCCAGTTTTCAATACCAGCCAGCTTGAAAAAGAGCGTGGAAATCAACACGACGCCGACATGTCCCCAGCAATAGAAGGAATGCAGCAGACTCATCGCCTTTTCCTTGTTGTCCGTCGGGCAGCTCTCCATGACGGGACTGACAAGTACCTCGATGATGCCGCCGCCGATCGCGTAGACCATGATCGCGATCACGATTCCTGCAAAGGGATCCATCATACCCGGCAGGATCGTCAGCAGAATCAATCCTGCTGCGGCACAGATATGCGCAATCACGCCAGACATTCGATAGCCGATTCTATCCATAAACAGCGAGGAAAGCATATCCACGATCAGCTGAATTGCGAAATTGATCGTCACCAGCAGCGTAATCTGACTGAGCGGAATCTGATAGGTATCCTGCAGCGTAATGAAAAGCAGCGGAATGAAATTATTGACGATCGCCTGCGCGATATAGCCCAGAAAGCACGCCGTAATCGTCGTCTTATAGGTGAATTTAATCATATTCTCGTTCCTTTGAAATGCTCGGATTACTCCGTCCAGTCAAGCACAGACTGCGGAATAGACTCCGGCAGTTCGTCGCCGGAAGCACAGTAGACAGCACATACGAGTTCATGCACGCCCGGATCAATCGCCGCATGCAGCATCGGCAGAACCGTTCTGGTATGCATCAGATTCGTATTGCACTCAGGCTGAATTGTCTCGCCGCGCACATAACCCTTGATCGCATAGATCGCCGACGTGCCATACGCGCCACGCGCAGATGCATACTGGTCATCGGCAGCGATGATCGTACGGATGCGGTCGCATGGACGAGCGCCGGGCCAGTCACGCTTGACCGCAAAGGCGCCTTCTGCCGCCTGAAGCCTGCGATCGCTGCGCACGACATGCCTGCGGACGTGCCAGTTGCCGTCAACCGGAATAATCTGGGTATCGATCAGCACGTTTTCAAGCGGAGACCAGCGGCAGACGACCCTGTCCTCGCTGAGCGCAAAGCTCTCGCAGCCGCTGCGGGCATGCCAAAGGCCGCGTCCGCTCTCCTTGACGGCCAGCATGCTGTCGTACGCGCCCTTTTGGAGCGTGCCGGCTTCCTTGACCACAGAGAATGTGAACTGCGTGGAATACGCGAACTTCTCATACTTCTCGTCCTCGTGCATGTGCTCGTACGCATGATTGCCTGCAGTATAAGCCGTGACCATGCGATTATCCGCATCTCTGGTGATCAGAAGACGAACCTGCTCATCCAGGAACCGATCTGGCGCGCGGTGTTCGGTTTCCTTGCTTGCCCAGAAGGGATGATCCTCGCCAAGCGCGAGCACGGCAAACACCTTCATCGCCCAATACGGCGAGCCGGGCGCATTGTAGCCCTCGCTGATGCACAGATTCGGATAACCATAACCGACCGTCAGAACGCCATCGCGATCGAAGATCGGCAGCTTCATCCAGGATCGAATATTCGACAGCAGCGCATGCTTGATCTCGCCCCAGCTCATTTCATCCGGCTTCTCTCCGGCGAGCGCCATGGCGGACCAGAAGGAGGACTGCGCGAAGCGATATGTAAGGCTTCTGCCATACGGCAGCGCACGTCCCTCTCCGTCGAACCAGCAGGCAAACCGCGGCGCGATCAGCTTGGCGCGCTCAATAAAGCGCGCTGCGCGCTCCGGCACACGATCCCCCATCACGCGAGCATAGACCAGTCCATAATAATGGAAAGCCCAGAGCGTATAATAGTCCCGCTGGGTCGCCTTATCAAAATACCACCCGTCGGCAACATAATGGCTCTCCGCCAGCGAGAGGTCTTCTTCCAGCCGTTCTTCATTCACCGGGCGGCCGATATGCATGAAACCAGTATTGACCAGCACGCGGAAAAAGCGCCAGTTATTCTTAGGCATATCATGCAGGTTAATCTGATTGAGCCACGCGACCAGATTGTCCTGCTGTTCGGGCGTAAGCTCATGATAGAACCGATTCGGAATCAAACACAGCGCCATGCCCATGACGGCCATCTCGACCATTCTCTGATCAAACGGGCCGATGTCGCCCCAGTATTCCTCGTGTCTGGGATCCGTGCCATGGATAATGCCTTCCTTCCAAAGGGCCCAATACGGCTCGGCTTCGGGGCATTTTCCTGCAAGCATCGGGACAAGAGCCCACAAAACGCGAGAAAAACCTTCCATGCCGGCGACATCCTCGCTGTAATGCGCACTACCCTCACCGATGAGCAGCCTTGCTTTTCCCGGGGACAGGCACTTGACCAGCGGATCGATGAGCTGCACAGCGGCATGAATCATCTCCGAACGCGTGCGAATCGGATTATTGCGAATCTCATTCATATCCATGTATCCTTTCGGCAAAGTATATCGACAAATTCTGATTCAATTGTAAGCCTTTCAGGCAAAAGTTTCAATACCCACCAACCCGCACACGAAGAAGATTTATGCAGCAAAAGACCGATCTTCAAAAGACCGGTCTCTTATGTTTATACGGTTTTAATTCGATCCCAGATATGCGTTCTTCACAGCCTCATTGACGAGCAGTTCCTGACCGCTGCCGGTCATGGTGATGCTGCCCGTTTCCATGACGAAGCCGAAGTCCGCGCAGCGCAGCGCGGCATTCGCATTCTGCTCGATGAGCAGGATGGTGATGCCCTCGCTCTTGAGATCGCGGATGATGGAGAAAATATCCTTGACGACCAGCGGCGCAAGACCCAGAGACGGTTCGTCCATCATCAGCAGCTTCGGCTTGGCCATCATCGCGCGCCCAACGGCCAGCATCTGCTGCTCGCCGCCGGAGAGCGTGCCGGCCAACTGCCATTCACGCTCCTTGAGACGCGGGAAGCGGCGATAGATATCCTTGATGCCCTCTTCGATTTCGTCCTTATCCTTACGCAGATAAGCGCCGATCTTGAGATTCTCCTTGACGGTCAGATTTGCAAACACACGGCGTCCTTCCGGAACCATCGCGATACCCTCTGCGACGATCTTCTGGGAGTTGAGCGACGTGATATCGCGGCCCATGAAATTGATGCTGCCGTCGCTGGGCTTGACAAGACCGGAGATCGCACGCAGCGTCGTCGACTTTCCTGCGCCGTTGGCGCCGATGAGCGTCACAATCTGACCCTGACGTACGTCAAAGCTGATGCCCTTGAGCGCCTCAATGCCGCCGTAATTCACCTTCAAATCGGTGACCTTGAGCATAATCATTCTTCATCCACCCCCAGATATGCCGCGATGACGGCAGGATTATCGCGCACCTCTTTGGGCGTGCCCTCGGCAATCTGCTTGCCAAAGTCGATGACATAGATGCGGTCGGAAATGCCCATGACCAGATTCATATGATGCTCGATCATAAATACGGTCAGATTAAACTTTTCTTTGATTTCCTTGATGAATTCGCCAAGCTCTTCCGTCTCCTGCGGGTTCATGCCGGCTGCCGGCTCATCAAGCAGCAGCAGCTTGGGATGGGTTGCCAGCGCGCGAGCAATCTCCAGGCGGCGCTGCTGACCGTACGGCAACGAGGTCGCAAGCTCATCCGCAACACCGTCGAGACCGACAATCTTCAGCAGTTCCATCGCTTCCTCACGCATTTCGCGCTCTTCGCGCAGATTCAGGCGGAAGGTTGCGGTGAAGACATTGCTGGTGCGGCGCATATGCATCGCGATCAGCACGTTGTTGAACACGGTCTGGCTCTTGAACAAGCGGATATTCTGGAAAGTGCGTGCAATGCCCAGCTTGGTGATCTTGTCCGGCGTATGGACAACACGCTTGGTATACTTGCCGTCATTCACGCCCGCATACGCACGCTTCATCTTACCATTGGGGAAGTTCTCCACGATGGTGGCACCCAAGAAATCCACGCGGCCATTCGTCGGCTCATACACGCCCGTGATACAGTTAAACGCGGTCGTCTTGCCGGCGCCATTGGGTCCGATCAGCGCAACAATCTCGCCCTCGTTGATATCCATGGAGAGATTGTTGACCGCGACGACGCCGCCAAACTGCATCGTCACGTTTTCCACATGCAATACATTCTGGCTCATGCCTTATTTCCCTCCACTTTCTTGTTCTTTCTGGGTTTATACAGATCCCATAGTTCCTTCTCGCCCATGATGCCTTTGCGGAAGAAGAGCACGACGATCATGATAACGATCGAGAAGACAACCATACGGAAGCCGGAGCGCAGGAAGGGCACCTTGAACGTGCCGCCAAAGAGCATCATCTCCGTATCCAGGAAGCGCAGCCACCACTCACTGCAGGCAATGAACAGGAAGCTGGCCATGACAGAACCCGAAATAGAACCCATGCCGCCGATGACCACGATCAGCAGAATCTCATAGGTCATCGAGGACTTGAACGCATTGGCCTGAAGGCTGCCCTGATACATCGCCAGAAGCGCGCCGCCAATGCCCGCAAAGAACGAGGAGATGACGAACGCCATCTGTTTGTGATGGAACAGGTTGATGCCCATGGCTTCGGCCGCAATTTCGTCATCGCGGATCGCCTTGAACGCACGGCCATACGTCGAATTGATCAAGAAGACGATGATTGCGATACATATGGTCGCCGCAATGAAAACAGGAATGACCGACTTGAAGGTCGGATAGGTCTTGAGGAGATTGGAGCCATTGGTGATCGGACCGAGCGTATCCCACTGGATGATCGCGCGGATGATCTCCGCAAAGCCCAGCGTGGCGATCGCCAGATAGTCGCTCTTGAGTCTGAGCACCGGCATACCGATCAGCCAGGCCAGCACAGCAGCCAGAAGACCCGCCGCAATAATACCGACGATGGTCGGTACGGTGAAGTTGATGATGCCGCCATCATAGTACTGATAGACCGCCATGCGCTTGGCCATGGGGATCGTCAGCACGGCATAGGTATATGCGCCGACGAGCATGAAGCCCGCCTGTCCCAGAGAGAACAGACCGGTGAAACCATTGAGCAGGTTCATCGAAACGGCGATCAGCGCATAGATCGCACCCTTCTTGAGCACGGTAACGAGCATGGAACGACGGCCAAACTGTTGCTCAAGGACATACAGCACGACAAACATCAGCGCGATGAGCACGATGTTGATGATATTCTTCGTCGATTTTTTCATGCTGCTCACCTCAAACCTTTTCGGAAGTCTTCTCGCCGAACAGACCCGTAGGCTTGAACAGCAGAATGACAATCAGCAGCGCGAAAGTGAATGCATCGGAGAACGTGGTATAGCCCAGCGCCTTGATGATGTTTTCGCAGATGCCGATGATGAACGCGCCAATAACCGCACCGGGGATCGAACCGATACCGCCAAAGACGGCGGCAACAAAGGCCTTCAGACCCGGCATCGCGCCGACAGTCGGCGTGACAGACGTGTAATTGGAGAAATAGAGCACGGAACCAACCGCCGCCAGCAAAGAGCCGATAACAAACGTCGTAGAAATGACCGAGTTAATTTTGATGCCCATCAGCTGAGCGGTCTCAAAGTCCTTGGACACGGCGCGCATGGCCATGCCGATCTTCGTCTTCTGAATGATCGTCACCAAAGCGATGACCAGCAGGATCGTCAGCACCGGCGTGATGAGGGTCACGACCTTGGTGGTCGCCTTGCCGATGGTGATTGAATTGGAAATCCAGGGAATCGTCGGGTACTGCTTGGCCAGACCGCCGGTGACATACCACATCAGATTCTGCAGCAGATAGCTCACGCCGATGGCAGAAATCATGACCGACATTCTCGGTGCGCTGCGCAGCGGCTTATAGGCGACGCGCTCGACCGTCACACCCAGCAGAACCGTCAGCACGACGACCAGCGGAATCGCGATCTGCACGGGCAGCGCCGTGGCGATATACACCATAAAGAAGCCCGCAGCGGTAAAGATATCGCCATGAGCAAAGTTGATCAGGCGCAAAATGCCATACACCATCGTATATCCAACGGCAATCAGCGCGTACTGGCCGCCTACCGAGATGCCCGAAAGCAGGTAAGGCAGGATTTTATCAAACATTATTGAATGCCTCCGTCCTGTAAGTAAACATGCTTCTTCCCCGATTCATTCCCCTATTGCTTTTGCAAGAGACGAAGACGCCGAACCCGCACATTGTACGGGTTCGGCAGATAGAAGATTCAGTCGTTGAGAAATTACTGCGCGAGCTCCGCAACCGTCTGGGTCTTCACGAAGTCGAAAGCAACGGTCTCGGTGTTGGCCTTCTTGATGTAGGCCATGTCCTTGTTCGCGTCGCCGATCTCGTCAAAGGAGATGGAGCCAGTCACGCCATTGGTCACGACGGACGGCAGCGCCTCGGCGATCGCCACGCTGTCGATGGAGTCGGCAGCCTTGATGGCCTCGATGGCAACCATGTACGCGTCATAGCCCAGCGCAGAGACAGCCGCGACGATGTCGTTGCCGCCGTTGTTGGTCTTCTTGTCGGCGTTGGCGTTCAGCCAGGCCTTGAAGCCCTGAACAAACTCAGCCGCAACAGCGTTGCCGTCGTTCTCATCGAAGAAGGTAGACATGCAAACGGTCAGGTTGGTGCCCTTCGCGGCATCCAGAATAACGGAGGACTCCCAGGTATCGCCGGCCAGCAGCGGCATCGCGATGTTCATGGAAGCAGCCTGGTTGATCAGCAGGGAAGCAACGGTGGTGCTGGTCGGGCAGAAGATGACGTCCGCGCCGCCGTTGATAGCGTTGTTCAGATACGCAGTGTAGTCAGAGGTGCCCTCGGTGAACTGCTCATTGATGACGGTGCCGCCCATGGACTCGAAAGCCTTGGCAAAGTAGGTCGCAAGACCGGTGGTGTAGTCATCACCCAGCTGGCTGAGAACGTACGCGGTCTTCGCGCCAAACTCATCCTTGGCAAAGTTCGCCATGACGGTGCCCTGGAACGGATCCAGGAAGCAGACGCGCCAGTAGTAATCGCACAGGGAGGTCACGCCCGGGTTGGTCGCAGAGCAGGCGATCGCCGGAACCTCAGCGTCAGCGAAAACCTCGCCGCCGGCCATGGAGACGCCGGAGCCGTAGGAACCCAGAACGATAGACACGCCCGCATCGACCAGCTCCTGCGCGGCAGAAACGGCCTTATCGGTCGCAGACTGGTTATCAACGATCACGAGTTCGACGTCATAGGTCTTGCCGCCGACCTCAACGGTGGGAACGAGAGAGTTCGCGTACTCGATACCGATCACTTCCTGCTTGCCGCCCGCACCATTATCGCCGGACGCCGGCTCGAAGACGCCGATCTTCACGGTATCCGCCATAGCGACAGCCGCCGCGGACATCAGAACGAGAACCATAACCAACGCGAGAATCTTTTTCATGCTGGATTCCTCCTTGAAGTAATACCAGCATTATACTGAAGTTTGGGAGAAATTACAACCCCCTATTTTCGATTATTTGAAACTTTCGTTCAATTTTCGTCCGTATTTCTTTCATTAGGCTTCGAATTTATGTGTTTTTGCAGTCGTTGCCACCGTCTCATTCATTTATTTCAGCTCTCTGAAATAAAGATTCCGCCTGGAATCTCTCCTCCCTCTTCTCAGATCACCTCAGCAAAGAAGACAAGCAGTCCTGCAACAATTGAACTGGAGATCCCATAGACCAGCACCGGGCCGGCGAGCGTAAAGAGCTTCGCGCCTACGCCCATGACGAGTCCCTCTCGCCTGAACTCCATGGCCGGCGCAACAACGCTATTGGCAAACCCTGTGATCGGCACAATGCTGCCTGCACCGGCGTATTTGCCGATGCGGTCATACACGCCAATGCCTGTGAGCAGCGCCGACAAAAGGATAAGCGTAATGCTTGTCGCCGTGCCGCTTGCCTGTGCGCCCCATTTGAAGCCATAGGCAAAGATATCCGTGATCCCTTGCCCGATCATGCAGATCACGCCGCCAACCCAGAACGCCCGCAGCAATCCGCTGCCAATCTCACTTTTGGGCGAAAGTCGTGCAACCAGCTGTGCATAGCGCTGGATTTCTTTCTGCTTATTCTCCATGCGCGCTGCTCCTCTCATTTCGGATGCGCATGCCGCTTGGCGGCATACGCACGCGGATTTCCCGATTCCCCGGACGCGGCGCGTTTCCAAGCGCGCAGGGCAGTTCATATCTCCGTTCACCCATGCAAGATACCTCCAGCCTGATCATTCTGTCCTTATATTGCCCTTCAACCACGCCGTTCTATGCGTCGTTTACGCTGCTATTAAAAAAGAGATGAACCAATCGGCTCATCTCCTCAGATGTAATGTGGTTTTCAAGACGGAATTATCCCGCCGGAGAAACGAATTTCTGCCCGGCACAGCACAATGCTCACAGCCCAGTTCATCTGACCCTGACCGGCGACGTATAGGCTGTTTTTCCTTCGCTGTCGATGACCTCCGCGCGCACAAAGGTCTCATTTTTCATCAGCCGACAAGTCGCCGTTGTGATTCCCTGACCGATGGTCACGCGATCATCGCTCCACACGCTGTCCGAATAAAACACCACATGTGTCGCAGGCGAGCATGTGACGGTGGCCACGCCATCCTCAACGGACAGGCACGCCTTTGGACCCTGCGTCGCATAAAAATCACCGCAGGCAAGCGCTTCCTTAATGGCTTCATGCGTCTTCTCTTTGGCATGCACCATCAGATAGCCGCCGAAGAGATCGTCCTTATATTCGTGCACATCGTCCGCCGCCATACAGGGCAGCAGCTTGCCCAGCGATGCAAGCTGATCGACAATCTGCCCGGAATATGGTCGGCAGTTATGCGGAAAACCGGACGTGGCATTATAGATTTCCACGCCTGACAAACCTTCAAGACCAATCACCTGCTCCGGTCTGTTGAGCGACCAGGCAGGATGCGCAAGGATCGCCAGGCCGCCGCAAGCACGGATACCGTCGATGAGCATCTGAACGGTCAGGCTTTTGTTCCAGCGCTCAATCTGAGGCGCACGCTCCATGCCCACACCGACAACATGGAAAATGCCGTCGCGGACGCTCTTTCCAATATTATATTCGCATCCAGAGAGCAGCAGCATGCCGCCCGGCGTCTGATCCTTTTCCGATACGATCCAGTGATCCGTCACAGAGATAAAGTCGTAGCCCGCCTGCTCATACAGGCGCACCGCCTCGTCAAAGGGCATCTTGCCATCGCTCTTTTGCGTATGGATATGCAGGTTTCCCTTGAGCCAAACGCCGTCTCTGTTCATCGCGCATTCCTCCCTGAAGGTCACGAGTTTCTCTTTTGCTGCTTATAGTGTACAGGATTCGATCAGAAAAATCAAACGCAGTTTTGAAATCCGGACAAAAGAAAAACCCTCCCAAAGGGAGGGGATCAAGCATGAGAATTACTCAGCCTTGGCCAGGACGCGAGCCATACGCGCCTTCTGACGGTTCGCGGCATTCTTAGAGATAACGCCCTTCGCAGCAGCCTTGTCAACAGCAGCGGAGGCGGAGCTCAGCATTTCGGCGGTCGCATTGGTATTGAACTTCTTCAGCGCAGTCTTGGTAGCAGACTTCACCATCTTGTTACGCAGAGTCTTGTGCTCGGTAACGCTGACGCGCTTGATCGCAGACTTAATGTTCGGCATTGGGAATTCACCTCCTCAGGTGTATTCAAATAATCAGCATGGATTATTGTAACACGTTTATTCCCCAATTGCAAGCACAATTCTGAAGTTTTTGCAACTTTTTACGCAACTCAGGAGAACATTCGCTCCAGTTCCTCGTACTTTTCATGCGTGATGAGCGCATCCTGCTGCGTTCCAACCAGATGTACTACATAAGTCCAGCGGCCGTACGGCGTGATCGAATCAATGACATTGAGGTTGATGATATAGGACTTATGGCAACGGAAGAAGATCTGCTCATCCAGTCGATCCTGCACATCGCCCAGCGCTTCGCTGGTTTCAAAGCGTCGTCCGTCGGTTGCATAGAGCACGGTCGAGCGGTTTTCACGCTGAACGAGCAGAATATCCGACTGATTGACGAAATTGACGCCATCTTTGTGACGAAGCATGATCCTGCCGGATGACGCCGCGCGGCGCATTCTGACCGGCGAAACCGTGCCTTCCTTCGGTATGCTCTCCTCACCACATCGCATGCGCATAACCTCTCGGATGCGATCGAGCGTCTTCATCACGCGCTCAAGCTTGAAGGGCTTGACCATATAGTCGAACGCATAAACCTCAAACGCCTGCGCCATATAATCGTCATGCGCCGTGGCAAAGACAATCATCGTATGCGGATCAGTATCCTGAATAGCCTTGGCACATTCCAGACCGGTCATGCCGGGCATCTCCACATCCAGAAAACAAACGTGCGGCTTATGCTTCTCCACCAGATCCAGCACATCCCGCCCGTTATCCGCCTCTGCACAGAGCGTAAACCCCTCCGCCTTGGCAATCATCTTGCGCAGGATAAGCCGCATCCCCTCCTGATCATCAGCGATGATCACGCGAATCTCATTGTCCATGGTATCTCTTCCTTTGCAATGCTCTGCGCTCGTCGGGCCGCATCAGAATTTCGCTCATGATCACGCCGCGAAGAACATCCTGCCTAAGCTGCATCTGTGCCTCATCGTCCCAGACCGCACCCGCCTCGACAGGTGTCTGCGCTTGGATTCCGCCGACATGGCAGGGATCTTCGCCCTCATGCGCTTCGTGCATCTGCGTCTGCGTCACTTTGTGCAAATGCATCTGCCGGGGATCGCAAGCATCTTGCGCCGGCCGGGTGACAGACTTTTCGGCAAACGCAGCATCGAATCCTTCCTGGGTCTGCCGATCTCGCCTGCGGGCACGAACGTCCGCCTGCTCTCCCTGCGAGCGAGAGCGCATGGTATTTTTCCTCTTTGATTTCTTTTTGCCCGAAGAAGCCGCGACCAGATAAATAATCAGAAACAGGAACAGGATCGGAAAATCTTCCACTGCAATTCCCCCTTCCGATGCACTTACTTTTTACCTTCTTACTTCTTGGGCGCATTCTGCGCGCCGCTCATCGACGCGATCGAATCGCGCATGGACGTATCGGCGATGGTGTTCTGCATCTGATAGTAATCCATCACGCCAAGCTTGCCCTCACGCAGTGCGGCGGCCATCGCTTTGGGCACCTCGGCCTCGGCCTCGATGACCTTGGCGCGCTGTTCCTGGGCGGCAGCCTTCATCTCCTGCTCGCGCGCGACGGCCATGGCGCGACGCTCCTCCGCCTTCGCCTGCGCGATGCGGCGGTCAGCTTCGGCCTGATCCATCTGCAGCTGCGCGCCGACATTGCGGCCCACATCCACGTCCGCGATATCGATGGACAGAATCTCAAAGGCTGTACCCGCGTCCAGACCTTTGCCCAGCACGGTACGGGAAATCAGGTCCGGATTCTCCAGAACCTCTTTATGCGTCTGCGCGGAGCCAACGGTGGTAACGATGCCCTCGCCCACGCGGGCGACGATCGTCTCCTCGCCAGCGCCGCCAACCAGGCGGTCTATGTTCGCGCGGACGGTCACGCGCGCTTTCGCACGGAGCTCGATGCCGTCCTTCGCAATCGCGGCGACGACGGGCGTCTCGATCACGCGCGGGTTGACGCTCATCTGCACGGCCTGCAGCACGTCGCGGCCCGCAAGGTCAATCGCGCAGGCTTCCGGGAAATCCAGCTTGATATTCGCGCCGCGCGCGGTGATGAGCGCAGTGATTACGCGGTCAAGATTGCCGCCGGCAAGATAATGCGCTTCCATTTTGCTGATTTCCATCGCCAGGCCGGCCTTCTCCGCCTTGATCAAAGGTCCGACGATCTTCGCCGGGGAAACACGGCGGATCTTCATGCCGATGAGCGTGAAGATCGACACATGCACGCCGGACGCCAAAGCGGAAATCCATAGACTCAGCGGCACAAAGCTCAGGAATACGACAATGATAATAATGGCAGCAAAGAACAAGATAACGCCTTCAACCATGGTATTCGCTCCCTTCACATATTTCATGATTCAATCAGGCATCCTGCCTGGGTCTGACAACGATGCGCGTTCCTTCCACGCTGACGATCTCAATGGGCCTATCTCGCTCGATAAACCCGCCCTCGGTGACGACATTGAGCCGCACGCCGTCGAAATCACCGATGCCAGCAGGACGCAGAACGCTGGTCGTGCGGCCCGTCTTGCCCACGAGCACCTGCATATCCTCGCGGGAATCGAGATCATCCTTTTCCTTAAGGAAGATCTCAGAATGATAATTCCCCTTGGCGGCAGAGCGCATCACCCAGGAAACCACAAGCGCCAGCAGCGCGATCACGACAAGCAGAATGACAATCGCCGTCAGCATGCCATGCGCAAGCGCCGCCATGATGACGCCTGCGCCGATGAGCACGATGCCGGAAATGCCGGGCAGACCAAAGCCCGGAAGGAATATCTCAAGAATCATCAGGCCGGCGCCCAGCAGCAGGCACAGCCCGATCGGAAGATTCGCAGTGATACTGGCAAACATCTTCTCTCCCCTTTCTCTTCTGTATAAACAGCATAACACAGGCAGACGGCTTGCGAAAGGCTTTTCGTCTCAAATGTCCGTTTTTGCGTCTGAAATCTCGTGAAGCTTTTCAGCCAGCGCGCGCACATCCTGTTCATAGAGGTCTGTCAGCGAGCGGTTGTAAATCAGGCTCGCAGGATGATAGAGCGCAAAGAGCGGAAGCCCCGTCTCTCCTGCAGTGATGACTGTCCCATGCACGGCGCCGATGGTCTGCCTGCCGCCCGTCACCGCGCCAAGCGGCACATTGCCCAGCGTAGCGATCATCTTTGGCCGGACTTCGGCGATCTCGCGCAGCAGCCACGGACGGAAGAGCGCGATCTCCTCGCGCGTGGGCGGCCTGTTGGATACGCGGCCCGTTTTTCCGATCTTCGTCGGACGGTATTTTACGGCATTGGAGATGTAAATCTCCTCACGCTTAAGGCCTGCCAGCTCCAGAAAGTGATCCAGATTTTTGCCTGCCTTGCCCACGAAAGGGCGGCCCTGCAGGCTCTCCTGCTCGCCCGGCGCTTCGCCGATGAGCATGAGCACAGGTTTCTCCGGCCCTTCGCCAAAGACCAGCGCATTCTCCCTACCCGGCATCACGCCCGCAAGAAACGCGCGAAGATCCTGCTGATACGCTTTTCTCATGTCTGTTCTTCCTCCATGGCTCATTGCATCCGGCTCTCGTAAACGCCGAGCTCTATCAGTTTATCCCGGATTGCCTTGAAATCCTCCCAGGCCGGGCGCTTTTTGTCCAGATCACGCAGGAGAGCCGCCGGATGGAATGTGGGCATGAACCACACGCCCTTTTTCAGCTGCCATACGCCGCGATCGCGCGTAATGCGCATGTGATCGCCCAGAAGCGCCCTCGTGGGCGTGGAACCCAGGCAGACAATCACCTTCGGACGCACCAGCGCCACCTGCTGGCGCAGGTAATCCATGCATGCGGCGCGCTCGTCTGGCTCCGGCACGCGGTTCTGCGGCGGACGGCATTTGACGATGTTGCAGATGTACACCTGATCGCGCGTCATGCCGATGGCGGCGAGCATCTTGTCCAGAAGCTGCCCGGCGGCGCCGACAAACGGACGGCCGGTCAGGTCCTCCTGCTGGCCCGGGCCTTCGCCGATAAACATGAGGCTTGCATGCGGATCGCCCTCGCCGAGAACGACATTCGTCCTCGTCTGGCAAAGCCTGCATTTCTCGCAGGCAAGCGTTTCCTGCGCAAGCGTCGGCCAGGATGTCTTCATTCGTACCGCCCCTTTATCAGTTTGCAAAAACGCAGCTCCATCCCATCTGGAGGAAGCTGCGTCATTTTTTCACGCTGTCCGTAATGATCACAGCGCCGGTGATATTGTCCGTCAGATCAGCAAAGGTGACCGCCAGATCCTCCCTCAGCCAGGAATACAGGCTGCCGAGCATCAGCATGAGCACGACGATCGCAAGCGCCGCGCCTGCAGCGCCAAAGACGTCCATCACGCCAGCTGCCACGCGATAGCCAATCTGGCTCTTTGGCTTTTTCTTCTTCATGCCCATGCCTCCTTTCGCCAGTTGGTGTTTTCATTGTACCCGATGGTCATACGGCTGTCAAGAGCGTGCGTTCTGCAGGGAATGCTTACAGATAATCCATCCATGCACCGTCCGTTTCTTCGCGTCCGGTGAGCGCACCATGATCGAGCAGATGCTCAAAGTCATGCTGGCGCAGCGCCTCATAGGTGACGATCGCCACAGAATTGGACAAATTCAGACTCCGCGCCCCCTCGACCATGGGGATGCGGATGCAGCGATCATAGACGCGCTCCAGCAGATTCTCCGGCAGACCGCGCGATTCACGGCCGAAGACGAGAAACACATCCTTGGGATAGGATACCTGCGCATAACTTCTGGGTGCTTTCGTGCTCGCATAGAAGAATTCCGCATCCGGATAGGTCTTGAGCACATCCGCAAAATCCGGATGCACGTGCACCTTCACCAGCGGCCAATAATCCAGCCCGGCGCGCTTGAGGTACTTATCCTCCAGCTTATAGCCAAGCGGCTCTACCAGATGCAGTTCACAGCCGGTTGCAGCGCAGGTTCTGGCGATGTTTCCAGTATTCTGGGGAATCTCGGGCTCAACAAGTACGATGTGGATCATGCTGCCTCCAGTTTCTACGATATGATTTCCTATTTTACCGCAAATCAAGCCCGCGCGCAAGGCGCTTGACGCAGCAGAAAAAAACGGGTATCATGGACATGCTTATACAAAGGAGGAATTCTCTTGTCCACGAAAACCCGCGGCATGCTCATGCTCGTCTTTGTCAACGTGATGTGGGGCCTGTCGTTCATCTTCTCCAAGACCGCACTCAGTGAAGGCATGCCGGCAATGACGCTGGCCTTCTGGCGCTATGTGCTCACCGCCGTAATGATGGTTCCCCTATGCCTGAAGACAGAGGGCGGCATTCGTCTGGGCAAATGGGCGCCGCGGGCGCTGCTGACGACGCTGCTGGGCATCACAGTATATTTCTATTTTGAGTATTCCGGTCTGCTGCGCACGACTGCCTCTGCCGCGTCGCTGATTCTGGCATTGGTGCCGATGCTCACGCTGCTCTTTCGCGTGGTCTTCTGCCGCGAGCGCATCTCGCGCGTACGCTGGTTTGCCGTGGTGCTCTCACTCGTCGGCGCGTACTTTGTGATCATGACCGACGGCAGCGAAGGCGCAGGAACGCTTGCGGGCAATCTGCTGATGGTGTGCGCCTGCCTGTGCTGGACGGGCTACATCCTCACCACACCGCCGCTGATGGAAGCCTGCTCCTCCATGCGCGTATCCACCTGGCAGGCTGTCGCTGGCGCTGTGACACTCTGCCCTTTTGCACTCGCCGAGAAGAGCGATTGGGTCAGCGTATCGCCCATGGCGTGGCTATGCATCTTCCTGCTGGCCGCCGTCTGCTCCGCACTATGCTATGTGCTTTACAATGATGCGATCCGCTTTGTCGACACGCTGAGCGTTTCACTGACGATCAATCTCAACCCTGTGGCAGCCTGTATCGGCGGCGCGCTGCTGCTGGGCGAGACGATGACCTCGCTTCAGCTCGCCGGCGGCATTGCGATCATCCTCTCCATGGTCGTCGACACGCTGGAAACCAGCGGCGTGCTTTCAAAAAAACGGGGTTGACATCCGCTTTTTCCCATCTTATAATACAAAAAGACGCGAAGATGGGAACAAGTACGTCTGCCCCACCTGAATCAGAGAGCTGCCGGCCGGTGCAAGGCAGTTTCAGCGGACAGATGGAATACATCCCGGAGCTCGGCCCCGAACAGCATCGCTCAGTAGGCCGCCGCCGGTACGCCGGATACAGCGTGAAGCCCGTGTTGGCGGGCAATGAGGAGGTTTTCCGCAAGGGAGCCTTAAACGGAAGTGGTACCGCGTAGTTTCACGCCTTCCAATTGTTTGGAGGGCGTTTTTCTTTTGCTCTCCTGCCCCAAATCTATTTTACGGAGGGAACAACCATGGCTCAGCACATCCTCGACATCCTCAAGGACCGCGGCTTTATCGCCCAGGTCACCTACGAAGAGGACCTCTACAAGCAGCTTGAGAATCCGACTACCTTCTACGTCGGCTTCGACCCGACCGCCGATTCCCTGCACATCGGTCACTACATCCCGATCATGGCGATGGCCCACATGCAGCGCGCCGGCCACAAGCCGATCGCCCTGATGGGCGGCGGCACCGCGATGATCGGCGATCCGTCCGGCAAGACCGACATGCGCAAGATGATGACCGTCGAGACCATCGACAACAACGTCGCGCAGATCAAGCAGCAAATGGCCCGCTTCCTCGATTTCAGCGAAGGCCAGGCGATCATCGTCAACAACGGCGACTGGCTGCGTCACCTGAACTTCATCGACTTCATGCGCGACATCGGCTCCACCTTCTCCGTCAACAAGATGCTGACCGCCGACTGCTACAAGGCCCGTATGGCGACGGAGAACGGCCTGAGCTTCCTGGAGTTCACGTACATGCTCATGCAGAGCTACGACTTCCTGGAGCTGTACAAGCGCTATGGCTGCCGTCTGCAGATGGGCGGCAACGATCAGTGGAGCAACATGCTCGGCGGCGCGGACCTCATCCGCCGCAAGGAGCAGACCAGCGCCTTTGCCTGCACGTTCCAGCTCCTGCTGACCCACGACGGCCGAAAGATGGGCAAGACCGAGAAGGGCGCGCTGTGGCTCTCCGCAGAGAAGACCAGTCCGTACGACTTCTATCAGTACTGGCGCAACATCGACGACA
The DNA here is from genome assembly GCA_015056305.1 of Clostridiales bacterium. GTDB lineage: Bacteria > Bacillota > Clostridia > Christensenellales > Aristaeellaceae > Ventricola. The sequence goes on from SVGO01000013.1 coordinate 27,716, forward strand.
AGGACGTCGAAAAGTGTCTGGGTCTGCTGACCTTCCTGCCGATGGACGAGGTTCGCCGTCTTGGCGCGCTCGAGGGCAGCGAGATCAACGAAGCCAAGAAGGTCCTCGCCTACGAGGTCACCAAGCTGGTGCACGGCGAAGAAGAGGCCATCAAGGCGCAGGAAGCTGCTGCGGCGCTCTTTGGCGGCGCTGGCATGGGCGGCTCCATCCCGACCACCGAGCTGACTCGCGAGGACCTGGCCAATGATGCCCGCGTGACCACGCTGCTGGCAATGAGCAAGATCGCGCCGTCCAACTCCGCTGCGCGTCGTCTGATTCAGGGCGGCGGCGTCGCAGTCAACGACGAGAAGATCACCGACGTGAACGCCTTGGTGACCGAGGACATGTTCGGCGGCGACGGCCTGATGCTGCGCTCCGGCAAGAAGAAGTTCCACCTCTTCACCCTGAAGTAATTCCACAACACCGGCGACATGAACAAACGGCTCATGCCGCCGGCTTTTTCATCATCGGAAGGAAGCATATTATGGCTGACCAGCTCTCCTACAAAACCCTGCGCGAAGAGAATTCTGCTGAATTCATCATCAACAAATCCCGCTTCATCGGCTACGGCTGCCCCTGCCAGACCGAGGAGGAAGCGCTTGCCTTCCTCTCTCGTATCCGGCAGAAGCACAAGGACGCGACGCACAACTGCTACGCGTACATCATCGGCCTGAACAGCGGCATCATGCGCTACAGCGACGACGGCGAACCCGGCGGCACAGCCGGTATGCCGATCATCGAGGTGATGAAGGCGCGCGGCGTAGTCAACTGCGCCGTGGTTGTCACGCGCTATTTCGGCGGCATTCTGCTGGGCGCGGGCGGTTTGGTGCGCGCCTATGCCCAGGGCAGCAAGACTGCACTGGACGCTGCGGGCGTGGTTGTGATGGAAAAAAGCGCACGCTACATGATCGAGGTCGACTATTCCACCTGGCAGCGGTTGGAATACTTCCTGAGGAGCGCGCCGGTGATCATCGAGCACAATGAATTCGGCGCAAGCGTCGTGTGCACGCTGATGGTGCGCGTCAAGGATGCGGAGAATCTTCTCAGCGAGATCACGAGAGTGACGGATGGCAAGGCGGAGACGCTTGAGGACGGAGAGCTCTACTACCCGTGGCCGGACGAGGAATGACGTTCGGGGACGTTAGGGCTGCCGCCCTAAAACCTGCCTGAGGGACATCGTCCCTCAGACTCCCTTCTTCGCTTCGCGGTGGTTATAAGATTTATAGCATAAAGAGGCGCTCGCAAGCGAGCGTCTCTTTAGACTTTGGGTCTGTTTTGATTGGAGACATAGAAAAAGACTGCCACATCGTGTGACAGTCTTTCTTTTTGCCTATGCTTTAGCACCACATAACCACTTATCTCCTGCTATGCCGGGCATCGGAGCGCCTGTTGCGCGAACGATGCCATTAGAAGCAAGGCGAAGCGTAGTGGGCACGGGCACAGCCCGCCAGCGGAACGCTGGTTAGACGGGCATGGTCTTGTTCTCGGCGTTGAGCATCGTGTTGTCGATCTTCAGCTGCTGAGACTGACGATACTGGAAGAACTTCGGAGCAACCTTCGGGAACAGGGCGTAAGACAGGACGTCCTCCTCCTGCGTGTAGTACTCACGGATCTCCTCGCGGTACTGATCCATTTCCGGCTTGAGCAGGTCGGCCGGGCGGCAGGTGATGACCTCAGCATCGCCAATGGCGAGCTTACGGACTTCCTCGTTCACCTCAGCCGGCAGACGGCCATATTCGCCCTTGAGCAGACCCTTGGACTCGTTCGGGAAGGTCTTATAGCGGCCAAACAGAACGTTCATAACGGCCTGGGTACCGACGATCTGAGAGGTCGGAGTGACCAGCGGCGGATAACCGAAGTCCTTACGGACGCGCGGAATCTCAGCCAAAACGTCATAGTACTTGTCCATGGCGTTGAACTGCTTGAGCTGGCCGATCATGTTGGAGAGCATGCCGCCCGGAACCTGATACTTCAGGGTGTTGGCGTCAACCGGCAGAACCTTCGCAGTGTCGCGCCAGCCATCCTTGCTCAGGCGGTCGGCAACCTTGCGGAAGTGCACAGCACACTCGCTCATCAGATCCATATCCAGACCGGTGTCATACTCAGTACCCCTGAGGGTAGCAACAAGAGACTCGGTCGCCGGCTGGGCAGTACCCTCAGCCAGCGGGGACAGCGCGGTATCCACGATATCGCAGCCCGCCTCGATGGCCTTGAGGATGGTCATCGCGCCGGTACCGGCGGTGTTGTGGGTATGCAGGTGGATCGGCAGCTTGGTGTTGGCCTTGAGCTTCTTGACGAGGCTGTAGGCGTCATACGGCAGCAGCAGGTTCGCCATGTCCTTGATGCAGATGGTGTCCGCACCCATGGCCTCGATTTCCTTGGCCAGCTTGACGAAATACTCCTCAGTATGCACCGGGCTGATCGTGTAGCTGACAGCGATCTCAGCGATGCCGCCGTACTTCTTGGTCGCCTTGACAGCCGCTTCCATGTTGCGCAGGTCATTCAGAGCGTCGAAGATACGGATGATCTCAATGCCGTTCTCAATGGCCTTCTTGACGAAAGCATCGACCACGTCGTCAGCATAGTGCTTGTAGCCCAGGATATTCTGGCCGCGCAGCAGCATCTGCAGCTTGGTGTTGGGCATCTTCGCCTTGAGCTGGCGCAGACGCTCCCACGGATCTTCGTTCAGGAAGCGCAGGCAGCTGTCAAACGTCGCGCCGCCCCAGCACTCCACAGAGTAATAGCCGATCTTATCGAGCTTATCGGCGACCGGCAGCATCTCGTCCAGGCGCATACGGGTCGCGGCCTGAGACTGATGCGCGTCGCGCAGAATGGTATCGGTGATAAGCACCTTGCCCATGTCTCATTTCCTCCTTAATACAGTCCGCTTATCAAGCGGGATCGCTCCCCTGCCGATCTTATCCGGCAGGGAAAGCGCAACTTGGTTGAATTAGCCGAACATGGAGATGAACACACCCGCGGCAACGGCAGAGCCGATAACGCCGGCAACGTTCGGACCCATGGCATGCATGAGCAGGAAGTTCGCCGGGTTCTCCTGCTGGCCGACCTTCTGAGAAACGCGCGCCGCCATCGGAACAGCGGAGACGCCCGCAGAACCGATCAGCGGGTTGATCTTGCCGCCAGTCAGCTTGCACAGGAGGTTGCCCAGCAGGCAGCCGCCAGCGGTGCCGCCGCCGAAGGCCGCGACGCCCAGGACGATGATCTTGATGGTCTCCATCTGCAGGAAGGTATCCGCCTTCGCAGTCGCGCCGACGGTGAAGCCCAGGAAGATGGTGACGATGTTCATCAGCTCGTTCTGCGCGGTCTTGCACAGACGATCCGCAACGCCGGACTCCTTGAACAGGTTGCCCAGCATCAGGGAGCCGATCAGCGGAGCAGCGCTCGGGAGCATCAGGGAGACGACGACGGTAACAGCGATCGGGAAGATGATCTTCTCGGTCTTGGAAACCGGGCGCAGCTGACCCATGACGATCTTGCGGTCCTCTTCCTTGGTCAGCGCACGCATGATCGGCGGCTGAATGACCGGAACGAGAGCCATGTAGGAGTAAGCAGCGATCGCAATCGGTCCCAGGAGGCCCGGAGCGAGCTTGGTGGTGACGTAGATGGCGGTCGGGCCGTCCGCGCCGCCAATGATACCGATGGCGCCAGCCTCAGCCGGGGAGAAGCCCAGCAGCAGGGCGACCAGGAACGCGGCGAAGATGCCCAGCTGCGCGGCAGCGCCCAGCAGCAGGGAGATCGGGTTCGCGATCAGCGGAGCGAAGTCGGTCATCGCGCCGACGCCCATGAAGATGAGCGGCGGGAAGATGCCCAGCTTGACGCCCTGATAGAGGTAGTACAGCAGACCGCCGTTCTGCTTGACGTACTGATAGCCCACCAGCACGTCGCCATTGTAGATCGGCACGCCGGCCTTGCCGTGGTACACCGGATTGGAGATGATCTCGTAGATCGGCTCATCCATGATGCCCGCCAGCGGCAGGTTGGTCAGCAACATACCGAAAGCGATCGGCATGAGCAGCAGCGGCTCGAACTGCTTAACAATGGCCAGATACAGCAGCACGAAGGAGATCAGGATCATCAGCAGAGCCTTCCAGTTGCCGGTAAGGATGCTGTAGAAGCCGGAATCCTTCACGATACCGGCGATGGTACCGCCGATGGTGAAGTCGTCGATCGCCTGCTCGAGGGAACCGATGGCGCCCTCAGCCTCTTCGTCGACATAAACGGGGATCAGTTCAGCCGGATCGCTGACCAGCGTCGCAAACGCACGGGTCTCCGCGACCTCAGCGGCGGGCTCCACCGGAGCCGCAACCTCCTCAGCGCAGGCCGGCAGCACGAAGAGCATGCACAGCAGCGCGAGGACACTCAGAATCTTTTTCACAGCGTATAACCCCTTTGCTTCAGCCGATGATTACTCGAGCACGACCAGAGCGTCGCCGGTGTTGACGGTCGCGCCCTTGGTGCAGGCAACCTGAGCGACCTTGCCGTCGCGCGGAGCCATGATCTCGTTCTCCATCTTCATGGCCTCGAGGATGACCAGAACGTCGCCCTTCTTGACCATCTGGCCGGCGGCAACCTTCACGTCGAGGATGTTGCCCGGCATCGGAGCGTTGACCTTCTCACCGCCGGCAACCGGGGCCGGAGCAGCAACCGGAGCGGGAGCCGGGGCCGGAGCCGGAGCAGCAACCGGAGCGGGAGCCGGGGCCGGAGCCGGAGCAGCGACCGGAGCCGGAGCAGCGACCGGAGCCGGAGCGGCAACGACCGGAGCAGCGCCAGCAGCGACTTCTTCAACAGCAACCTGATAAGCAACACCGTTGACGGTAATGACAAAATTACGCATAATGGATATCCTCCTAAATAATCTTCTTATTTGTTATTTTGTAGCGAAGTTACAGTTGTCAAATCGCATTAGAGGCGGGAGTAAACCTGCTCTTCTCGGCCAGCGCGGTTCCACGCCGGGGTACCGACGCG
>SVGO01000128.1 GCA_015056305.1 Clostridiales bacterium
ACCTGATCCGCAGCGCCGTAGGTCTGGAACGCACCCAGGTTCTGCACGAAGATGAGCTGGCCCCAGCCCGCCAGAACGGTGGAAATGGTGATCGCGATGATGCGCACCTTGTCCACGTTGATGCCCGCAGCGTTGGCGACGGTACGGTTCTGACCGACCGCGCGGAACTGCTGGCCCAGGCGGGTGCGCATAAGCAGGACGTTGAACAGGCACAGCATCGCCACGATGCCGAAGGTCGCCATCGGCACCTGAACCATGGAGAACAGATTCTTCATGATCGGCAGCTGCATCACGACACATACAGCAGCCAGCGCGCCAAGCTTCATGCCCAGCTTCTTGCTGTTCTTGCGATGGCTGCGCACATGGCCGATGATCAGGCCCACGGCGATCACCGCCGCAAAGACCAGCACGGCCTGCGCCACCGGCAGACGCCAGAGCTTCTCCAGCGTGCCGCCCATGCCGCCCGCCTTCGAAAGGTCCATCGTGTTGGCGATGCCCTTGGAGCCCTTAATCGTCAGATCCGGATTGTTGATCGGGATGATGTTGTCAAAGATGAACAGGCACAGCAGCTGATACAGACCGTTGGCAAAATAGCCAAGGATCATGCCGCCGATCATTTCCTGACCCTTCATCTTGTTGAGGATTTTGCCGATGAGGAAGCCGAAGACACTCGCCATCGGGACGGTCAGCGCGGCAGCAGTCAGGAAGCCGCCAAAGCCCTCGATGCCCCACTCGAGCACCAGAATACAGGCAATCTGCGCCGCCATCGCGCCGATGGTGATGGCGAAGTTGATGCCCATGCCCGCGACGATCGGGATGATCAGCGCGAGAACGATGAACGCGTTGCGGCTCAGGCGGCCGAACAGCTCGTACATGACGTAGTTGGGCTGATAGCCGGAGAACGCCATACAAACCGCGCAGACCACGATGAACATGATCGTAACGACGTTATTGCGTGCAAATTCACGCCAGTTTTTCTTAGCCACGAGACGCACCTCCCGACTTGGTGAGCGCATAGAGAATGATGCCGTTGGAGATCAGGATTCGCAGCGTCTCGGAGATCGTGGAACCCGGGATCAGCGCATTGGCGACCGGCATGCCCAGCGTCAGCACGCCCTGGAACAGGAACGTACCGATGATGACGTTGCTGATCTTCGCGCGGGACGTGCTCGCGCCGCCCAGCAGGATCGCAGAGGCAGCGAGGAAGCCCATCTGACGCGGCGCCTGATACAGCTGCATAAAGCCGTAGCTCTGGCCGTAAACGATGATGCCCACGGCAGCCAGCATCGTGGAGAGCATGGTGCCGATGATGCGCATCTTGTCGACGTTGATGCCCGTCGCCGCCGCGAAGCGCGGATTCGCGCCCGCCGCAGACATGGCGATGCCGGTCTTGGAGCGCATGAACAGCCACACCAGGAAGCAGCACAGCGCAAAGAACAGCAGAAGACCCGTCGGGATGGTCACGCCGAAGACCTTAAAGGACAGGAAGTTGTTGAGCACATGCTTGTAGGCGCTCTGCAGACCGATGGTCGTACGCAGACCGTTGCCCAGCGGCCACTTCATGATCGGGCTCTTGAAGGGCATCACCAGCCAGCCGATACACATGAGGGAGACGATGGAGAAGCCGACGTAAGTCGTGACGCTCATCTCGTCGCCCTTGAGGCGGTTGAGCAGCATGCCATAGAAATAACCGGTCACAGCGGAGATCGCCACGCCGACCAGACAGGCAAACAGGAAGCCGCCGATACCGCCCATGCCCAGCTCGATGCACAGCAGGCCGCCGATGAGGCCGCCGATGATGCCGATGGGCATGCCCAGATTCAGGCTGATGCCGCACTGGATGCCCGGCAGCATGGACAGAACCAGCACGCCGTTCATGCCCAGACGCACGAGCGTATTGCCCAGCTGGCTGCTCAGCGACAGATTCAGGATCAGCGCCAGCAGGCACAGCAGCACAAAGAAGGAACCGATGATCAGGCGCGGCACGCCCATCTTCTTGACCAGCGGGCCATAGAAGAAGACCACCAGCGCCAGCAGCACGAGGCCCACCGCAGACAGTGCGAAGGTTCGCGCCTGGCGCAGGACCGTGCCGAACATGCCCGGGTTGATGCCGCTGGCCGCCTGCGCGCGGTCATACTGGCTTTCAAAGGTATCATTCGCGGCAGCCATCACGGACGTGATGGTCGCCTTCAGGGAAGCAAGGATGTCGTCGGTCAGCGCCGGGAAGATCACCTTGATCTCCTCGCACATGGCCAGATACGTCTCGTCCACCTTGGCCATGAGGGCATTCATCGCCTCGGTCGCCACGAAGCCGGACATATCGATGGTCTCTTCCATCGCCGCCTCGCTGCCGGAGTCGTCGGTCATGTTGGCCGTATCCTCCTGCACGGTGATGGCGTCCTTGTTCAGTTCGATGTACTCAGCCTGGGCACGCGCTTCCTCGGCGTAGTACGCCTCCTGCGCATCGACCATGGCATTGAGCGCTGTGCCCAGCGCCGTGGTATCCACAGACGAGAGATCCACTGCGCCGATGCCGAGCTCCTCGGCCTTGGCGCGCGCTTCTTCTTCCGCCTTGGCGGTGGCGGCGCGCACTTCCTTCATGCCGCCGCCGGCCTCGCGCGCAGCCTTCGTCGCAGCCTGCTTCTCAGCAGCCACATATGCATCCACCGCGCCGGAACCGGCAGTATTGAGGATCGCCTGCAGGCGCATGTCCTGCAGCAGCTTCACACCGGAATCCGCATTGCGGCTGCCAAGGCCCCAGACGCCAACAGCGCCCAGCACAATCGCCGCAACCAGAATCAGCACACAGGCGATCAGCTGCTTCTTGCTTACATTCACTTTCTGCATACTTCACGCCTCCTTTCAGGACTGGGTGCCCGGCTTGATGCCCGACATCGCCAGACCGAAGTCCGCGTCGGAGCTGTTCACCGGCAGGACGTCTACAACCTCGCCCTCGGCAACGATGGCGATGCGGTCGCAGATGGAGCGCAGCTCCATGAGCTCGGAGGAAACCATGACGACGGTCATGCCCTCCTCGCGGTTGAGCTTGACCAGCGTCTCCAGAACCAGCTTTTTGGCGCCGATGTCGATGCCGCGGGTCGGCTCGGAAACGAAGATCAGCTTCGGGCCCATCGTCAGCGCGCGCGCAATACAGACCTTCTGCTGATTGCCGCCGGAGAGGGTGCCAGTGTGCTGCACCGGACCGAAGCAGCGGATATCCAGCTCCTTGATCATGTTGTTCGCATGCTCGCGGATCTTCTTTGCGTCCTTGAGCTTTGCGCCGAGAATATTCTTGGTGAATTCGCCGCCCACCTGCATGGCGTTGAAGACAATGTTGTCCTCAATGCTCTCGTCCAGCAGCAGGCCCACGCCGCGGCGGTCCTCAGAGACCATCGCCATGCCGCTGCTCAGCGAGGCATGCGCATCGTTGAGCGCGATCTTCTGACCGAAAAGCTCAACGTCGCCGTCGGCTTCATAGATACCCATGATGCCGTTCGGGATACCCACCTTGCCCTGACCGGCCAGACCGCCGATGCCAAAGATCTCGCCCTCGTGAATATCCAGAGAGACGTCCTTAACCTGTTCGCCCGGCATATCGACCGCCAGATGGCGGATCTTGAGGGCCAGCGGGGCATCCTGCGGGAACTCACGCGGATCAGCAGTGACGAAAGCGGACTCGCCCTTGCGTCCGATCATCAGCTCAGCCAGCTTGGTGACGTTTGTCTCGCTTGTTCTGGTATCGCAGACAAACTTACCGTCGCGCAGGATGGTCACGCCGTCAGCCGCCTCGATAACCTCGTCCAGGCGGTGCGTGATGAAGATGATCGCGATGCCCTTGGCCGCGATGGACTTCATGACAGAGAGCAGCTGCGCCGCCTCGGATTCGGTCAGAACGGCGGTCGGCTCGTCAAAGACCAGCAGCTTCACGCCGGTCTTGTCGATTTCGCGGGCGATCTCGACAAACTGCATGTAGCCGACCGGCAGGCCCTTAACCAGCGTATATTCATCAATGGACATGCCGACGGAGTCCAGCGCCTTGCGGGCGTCCTGGGCCATCGAGGCCATATCCAGCGTTTCCAGATTCTTGCCAAAGACACGGGAGAGGAGACTGGGGTGCGTAATCTCGCGATTGAGCTTGATGTTTTCCGTGATGGTGAAGCCCGGCAGGAGCATAAACTCCTGATGGACCATACCGATGCCCTTGAGCATCGCGTCATGCGGCGATGCAATGGTCGTGGCCTGACCGTCAATCAGAACCTCGCCGTCAAAGCCGCCAGTTGCGTGAATGACAGGCATACCAAAAAGCACGTTCATCAGCGTGCTCTTGCCTGCGCCGTTTTCGCCCAGCAGCGCATGGATCTCGCCGGGGCGGATTTTGAGGGAGACGTTGGACAGCACCGTGTTTTCGCCGTAGCGCTTGGTGATGTTTTTCATCTCCAAGATGTACTCCGCGGCCAAATGTATTCCTCCTTGATCAAATCGAAAAGCGACCCGCCTCACCGATTGAGGCGGGTCAGCTCATTTTTTACGCCATATACCGGCTATTGACTGGATTAGTTGAGGTAATCGTTGAAGTCAACAGCGCCCAGCAGGATGGTGTAGTAGTTGTCGTAGGTGGTGCCGTTGGCGTCGGTGTAGTTCGCCAGGACAGCGCCCGGAGCGGCAACCTCGAACAGCTCGGCGACCTTCGCAGCGTCGTTGTTGCCAACTTCGCCGTCGATGTACGCCTTGGCGTACTGGCAGGCGACGTCGATGATGGCCATGTTGACCGGAGTCGGCCAGGTGGAGTAGCGGCCAACAGCGTCATACTCGGTCAGCTTCGCAGCGATCTGCTTGAGCGCGTCGGCGTCATCGCCGCCAACCTGCAGGGACTCGAGGCCCAGCGCGGCCGGGAAGGCATGATACGGAGACGGGCAGCACGGCTGCGGATAGTAGGCGTTCGGCTGGGTCAGGATCGCGGTCTGCAGCGGCTCCTGCATGGAGCAGTTGGTGGAGAAGAAGGCAACCTTCTTGCCCGCGAACTCTTCCATCTTCAGCGGCACATCCTCCAGGATGAACTGCTGAGCGCCAGCGGTGCCGGCGTCGCCGGTCGGGTCGGGAGCGGTGGCCTCGACATACTGGATGCCCAGGGCCTCGCAGTTGGCCTCGAACAGCGCCTTACGAGCGGCGATGGTCTCCATGGCCAGGTGACGCGGGAAAGAGTAGTGCACGAAGACTTCAACGCCCCAGTTGGCGCAGGTCTCGATGATGGTGTCGCCCTGGCCC
>SVGO01000014.1 GCA_015056305.1 Clostridiales bacterium
GTATAGTTGATCGGCGTACCGTTGCTGTTCACCGGCAGATCATCGAACGTCCATGCCCAGCCGTCAGCCTCAGTCACGGTCCTGCTGTCCACCACTTCACCGTCGGCCAGCAGGTTGATCGTGATGCTGGACGGGCGCAGCCCGTCTCGATTCTCATCGTCGTTCCACGTCTTGCTGCCCGATACGCTCGTCTTTCCCGGCGTATACGAGTTCACCACGTTGTAGCCGGAAATCCGCGTGGAGTATTCTGCAACCGCTTCTTCAGTGATCGTATACTCGATCTCACTGCCGCCGGCATATTTATCCAGATCACTGAACGTCCATGCCCAGCCGTCAGCCTCAGTCACGGTCCTGCTGTCCACCTTCGCACCATTGGCCAGCAAGTTGATCACGATGCTGTCCGGTCGCTTGCCGTCCTGATCACGGGCATCGTTCCACCACTTTCTGCCGGACACGCTGGTCTTCTCCGGCACATGGGTGTTGGTCACGTTGTAGCCGTTAATCTGGGCGGTGTAGCCCGCAACGCGCTCCTCGGTGATCGTATACTCGATCTCCTTGCCGCCGGCATACTTGTCCAGATCGCTGAACGTCCATGCCCAGCCGTCAGCCTCGGTTACGGTCTTTCTGTCGGCCACAACACCGTCAGCATGCAGATGGATCACGATGCTGGACGGACGCACGCCATCCTGGTTGCCATTGTCGTTCCAGGTCTTGCTGCCCGACACGCTGATCTTCTCCGGCACGTAGGTGTTGATAATGTTGGAGCCCCTGTATTCGACCGTATAGCCCTCAACCGGCTCCTCGGTCACCGTGTACTCGATTTCCACGCCATCTTTATATTTGGGCAGGTGATCAAACGAACCAAACCAGCCGTTCTCAGCGGTGAGCACCATACTGTCAATCTTCTCGCCGTTGGCCAGCAGGTTGATGGTGATGCTCTGCGGACGCTTGCCGTCCTGGTTGTTCGCATCGTTCCAGCCCTTGAGACCAGAAATGCTCGTCTTCTCCGGCGTGTACGTATTGGTCACGTTATAGCCGTCAACCTCAGTGGTGTAGCCGCTGACCACATCCTCCGTGATCCGATAGGTAATCGGGCTGCCATTGTGATTCTTGGGCAGACCGGCAAAGGTCCATGCCCAGTTGTCATTCTCGGTCACGGTCTTGCTGTGCACCTTCTGACCGTTGGCGTACAGGTTGATCACAATGCTGTCAGGACGCTTGCCGTCACGATCGTTATCATCGTTCCACGTCTTGACGCCGGATACGTCGGTGGTCTCGGGGACGTAGGTATTGGTTACATTGTAGCCGTTCACGGCCGAGGTATAGCCCTCAACGCCGATCGGCTCCTCCTCGATCGTATAATTAATCGGGGCGCCGTTGCTGTTCGCCGGCAGATCTCTGAACGTCCACTCCCAGTTGTCGGCGGCGGTCACAGTCTTGCTGTCAACTTCCACGCCGTTGGCCAGCAGGTTGATCGTAATGCTCTGCGGACGCTTGCCGTCACGATTGTCGCCATCGTCCCAGGTCTTGTGGCCATGGACATACGTGCTCTCCGGCTTATAAGCGTTGGTGATGTTGTAGCCGTTGATGCTCGGCGTATAGCCCGGCACGGCATCCTCATGCACGGTATAGACGATCTCAGAAATCTCACCGTTTACGTTCTTATGCTTGGGCAGGTCGGTAAAGTTCCAGGACCAGTTCTGATTCGCACTGACGTAGCGATACTGAGCCTGCACGCCGTCGGCATACAGGTAGACAATGATGTAGCCCGGACGCTTGCGGTCGCGGTTGTTATCGTCGTCCCAGGTCTTGCTGCCGCTGACGCTGACCTTCTCCGGCACATAGGTGTTGGTCACGTTGTAGCCCGTCACAGTCGCGGTGTACTCTGCAACGGCTTCCTCTTCGATCGTATAGACGATCTCCTGACCATCAGCATACTTGTTCAGGTTTTCAAACTTCCAGGCCCAGCCCTCGGCGTCGCCGACAGTCCGGCTGTCGATCTTCGCGCCATTGGCCAGCAGGTTCACGGTAACGGTCTGCGGGCGCTTGCCGTCGCGATCGTTGTCGTCAACCCAGGTCTTACGGCCGGATACGCTGACCTTCTCCGGCTCGTAGGTGTTGGTCACATGATAGCCGTCGGTCTGGGCGGTATAGCCTTCGACCGGACGCTCGTAGATGGTATAGACGATCTCGACAGCCTTACCGTCCACGTTCTTATACTTGGGCAGATCCGTGAAGTTCCAGGTCCAGTTATCTTCCTCGGTGATGAGCTCGTAGTCCTTCACTTCGTTGTCCGCAAGCAGAGCAATGAGAATCTGCTCCGGGCGCTTGCCGTCGCGGTTGTTGTCGTCAACCCAGGTCTTGCTGCCGCTGACGGAAACGGTCTGCGGAATATGCGTGTTGGTCACGCTGTGGCCGTGCACCGTGGAGGTGTAGCCATCAACAGCCTCTTCGGTGGTGGTGTAAACGATCTCTTTGCCTGCGTTGTACCTGGGCAGATCGGCAAACGTCCACTCCCAGCCATCGGCAGCGGTGACCGTCTGGGTCTTATACGGCGCGCCATCCGCCAGCAGGTTGATGGTGATGCTCTGCGGGCGCAGGCCGTCCTGATTGTTTGCGTCGTTCCAGGTCTTCACGCCGCTGATGGATCTCGTCTCCGGCGTGCGCGTATTGGTCACGTTATAGCCATCGATGACGCTGGTGTATTCCGGCACCGGGTCCTCGGTAATGCTGTAGATGATCTCCTGGCCGTTTTCGTACTTGGGCAGGTCCACAAAGTTCCAGGCCCAGTTGCGCGCAGGCGTGACAAGCGCATACTTCACCTCAACCGGCTCCGCATTCGGCCCAAGGCGCTTATGCAGGCGGATGATAATGCTGACCGGACGCTTGCCGTCCTGATTGTCATTGTCGTTCCAGGTCTTGCTGCCCGACACGCTCACCAGCTCCGGCACATGCGTGTTGACCATATTATGACCCGTGATGACCGTGTCGTAGCCTTCAACTGGATCTTCGGTGATGGTGTACACGATCTCGGAGCCCTTCACACCATCAACAAAGTGATAGCGATGCAGCTCGTCGCCGTTTTTGTCCGTGGTGAAATTATAGGCCCAGTTGCCCTGCTCATCCGGATAGACGTCCATGGCGTTGATCTCGACGCCGTCCGCCCACAGGTGAACGGTGACCTTCTGCGGACGGATGCCGTCCTGATTGTCGTTGTCAATCCAGCGCTTGGTGCCGCCCACGTGCACGTCATCCGGCTCAAAGGTGTTGGTGACCGTATAGCTGTAGTGCTCGTGGCCGTCCTCGTCGGTCCGGTTATTGCGCACGATATCCACCGTATAGTCTTCGTGCAGATCCTCGTCGATGGTATAGACGATGCGATGACCATTGCGGTACTCGGGCAGGTCGCTGAAGCTGAACGCCCAGTTATTCCTGGAGGTCACCTTCGCCTCGTCCACCTTCTCGCCGTCAGCGTAGAGCGTGATGGTAATCTGCTCAGGTCTGGCTTCGTGCTCGTCATTGTCGTCATTCCACACCTTCTCGCCGGAGATATAGACATTCTGCGGCTCATGGGTGTTGGTGACGGTGTAGCTGTTGCCCCTGTTCGTGATTTCGGTGGTATAGCCGGGCACGGCGTCCTCAGTGATGTAATACCTGACTTCCTTGCCGTTATAGTACTTGGGCAGATCCGGGAAGGTCCACGACCATCCCTGCTCCTGCGTCACCGTACGCTGACCGACCGGCTCCGGCAGGTCGTTGGCATGCAGGCGGATAATGACGCGCGCCGGGCGCATGCCGTCCTGATTGTCGTTGTCGTCCCAGACCTTCGTGCCCTGAAGCTCAATGGTCTCGGAGACATAGTTATTGCGGATATTGAAGCCGTCGGCGGTGGGGATATAGTCGGTGGTATATTCCTTTACCTCATCCTCGGCTACGGTATAGACAATCTCGGATACCGTACCGTCCACGTTCTTGTACTTGACCAGATCGGTAAAGGCATAGGTGCCCCAGTTGCCCTGCGCATCCGGCCTCAGCACGGCGGACATGCCGGTGTCCTCACCGTCGGCCAGCAGGCGAATGGTAATGCTCTGCGGACGCTTGCCGTCCTGATTGTCCGCATCGTTCCAGATCTTACTGCCGGAGACGGAGACCTTCTCCGTCTCGTGGGTATTGGTGATGTTAAAGCCGTCATACGTCACGGAGTAGCCGGCAACCGGATCCTCTGCGATGGTGTAGATGATTTCCTTGCCGTTCTCGTACTTGGGCAGCTTTCCGAACGCGCCGTACCAGTTGCCCTGGGCGTCGGCGGTGACGGTACGCGTATCCACGATGGTCGGCTGATCAGTTTCAGAGAGCTGCTTGTACAGGCGGATCACAACGCTTTGCGGGCGTACGCCGTCGCGGTTGTTATCGTCCTCCCAGTACTTGGTGCCGCCCAGCTCGATGGTCTCCACCTCATAGGTGTTGATCACATTGTAGCCGTCGACCTGCGTGGCGTATTCCGCCACAGGCTCTTCGGTAATGGTGTACACGATCTCCTTGCCCGCGCTGAACTTGGGCAGATCGGCAAAGGACCAGGCCCAGTTGTCGGCGGCGGTGACCATCTTGCTCTGAATCTGCTTTCCGTCGGCCAGCAGATTGATCGTGATGCTCTGCGGACGCTTGCCGTCCTGGTTGTTCGCATCCACCCAGGTTTTGCTGCCGGACACGTCGACCGTCTCGCTGATATGCGTGTTGGTCACGTTCATGCCGCTGGGCTGAGAGGAATATCCCTCGGGAATCGGGTATTCCACAACCGTATACCTGATCTCGGAACCGCCGAAGCGCTTCTGAAGATCGGTGAATTCCCACTCCCAGTTATCCTTGGCGCTCACCGTCTTGCTGGCAACACGGCCACCGTCGGCAAGCAGGATGATGGTGATGCTCTCGGGACGGACGCCGTCCTGATTATCATCGTCGTTCCAGGTCTTCTTGCCCTTCACGCTGACCTTTTCCGGCTCATGGGTATTGGTGATGTCGTAGCCGAACTCGGTCTGGGTGTAGCTCGTTTCGTAACCGGCAACCGGCACTTCACGAATGGTATATTCAATATCTTCGCCATTCTCGTCCTTGGGGGACAGGTTGGTGAACTTATACTCCCAGCCGTCCACGGCGGTCGCAATGTGATAGTCGATGACCTCGCCGTCGGCCAGAAGCTCCACGGTGACGGACGCCGGGCGCAGACCGTCGGCATTGCTTGCGTCTTCCCAGGTCTTCTTGCCGGAGATCTCGATGGGCTGCACGCCCCAGGTGTTGATCAGGTTATATCCTTCGGTCGTGCCGATGTAATTGGGCACGTAGTCCTCATGGATGGCGTACCTGATCTCCCTGCCGTCCTTATACTTGGGCAGGTTATCGAAGGTATAGGTCTGCGAATCGCCGATGACCTCGACGATCTTGCTGTCGACCTTCTGATTGTCCGCGTAAAGATTGACGGTGATGTAGCGCGGGCGCATGCTGTTGGCGATATTCTCATCGCCGGCCCAGGTCTTGGTTCCCGATACGCTGGTCGTCTCCGGCACATGCGTATTGATCAGGGTCTGCGTCTTCGGATCATACGAAGAAGTATAGTTCGGGACGTCAAGCTCTTCGACCGTGTAGGTAATTTTTTTGCCGCTGGCGTCGGTTTCGGGCAGGTCGTCCCAGACATAGCTCCATCCGTCGGCTTCGCTCAGCGTCACGGTTTCCTTCCTGACACCGTTGGCCAGGAGGGCAACGCTGATCTCTTTCGGGCGCACGCCGTCGGCGTTATTGCCGTCCACCCATTCTTTTTCCAGGCTGAAAACAACATCCCAGGACGTTGTTTCAGCATTGTAGGGATGGACGTGGCCCTCGCCGCTGGAGAAGATATTGTAGCAGATGATGGTGCCGTTGTAGTTGCCCCATTCCTGCGTCACCAGCGCATCGGGCGCGATCACATGGCCGAACCAGTTGAGCGTGGGCAGCACGACAGTCGTGGCATTGGGGAAGTTCCAGACGATGGAGGTGCCCGACGCATCCTGCTCCTGAGCCGCCTGCTGCCTGCCGTTGATGCGCATCTCGGGCATCTTCACATAGCCGCTCGCCGTCACATTGATGGTGACGTTGATGGCATCCTCCATATTGCCGACGATATCGATGTACTGGACGTTATCAAGGGATTCCAGCGTCACGTTCTCGCCGACGTTGACCGTCACGCCGCCGTTTCTGTCGGGCTTGACAACGCCGCTGCTGCGGCTGAGCATGGTTTGCTGGTCAGCCTTCACGACGCGATAGGCCTCGTTGAAGTTAAAGAAGTGGTCGCTCACGTAAATCGCAGACGTGCCGCTGCCATCGTTGCCGGCGGACAGACCGTTCACTGCGTAGTTGTTGCCGCTGACCGTGACCGTATTGGAAGAACCAACATACAGCGGCGCATTGTTGTTCTTATTGCGCGAGTTATAGCGGGAGTTCGTGGCTTCGAGTCTGCCCTTGATATAGGAAGGCGGCAGATTCTCGCCGTCGGCAAAGCCGGAGTTGCTGGCCTCGCCGGAATACACGTTCTGCACCAGCAGCGCGCCGACGACGTGCGTGTTCAGATGCGCGTTATTGAAGGCAATGACGTTATAGCCGCTGCCCAAAAAATCCTTGAGATGATAGCCCATACCGTAATCGGTAAACACCCTATCCCTCTCCGGAATGCTGGATACGCTTTCTGCCAGCGCGCACGAAGACGCCAGCATCATCAATGCCAGCAGCAGTCCAATTACTCGGTTTCCCAGTTTGATTCTGTTTTTCATCATCAGAACAACTTCTTTCTTTTGAGATCTCAATCTGTCCGTTCTGCCATCATCGGCAATGCCGCCGAACCGGCGCTAACATCTGAGCACCCTCCGCGGCGGGCCTTGCGTGTCCCACCCATAATGTTTGCGCGAATATACAGGCCCGGCAGCGCACAGGCGCCTGTAATCGGGGATAATCCAGTATGCCGGCATGCTCCGAGCTCCTTTCGCATTGTATCCGAGTATACATAATGATTCTAGTTTATTTTACCAAATAAATCTCCATTTGAAAAGACCTTCGAAAATTGACATTTTGCGGATATTCTGCTTGATGTGCGGCTTCGCATGCATGCTGTAATCAATATGGAGTTTTTTATCCATGAGGCGATGAACATGAGAATTGCCCTTTGCGGCGACAGCGCGCTTTGTCGTGCGTAGCTGCAGGCGCTGATTCGGGCCATCGCTCTACGAATCAAAAAGCCATAGGTTCGAACCTGTTGGGTGCACCATGAACCGCTGACGAGCTTCGCGCCGTTGGCGGTTGTTTTTGTGTGCGATTTTTCTATGTATTGTTGTGTTTTTGAATGAGTTGTCCCGCGCTGCGGCTTCTGTGACAGAGGCTTGGGCGCGGGCTTTTTTATTATGTTTGAAAAACTAATTTTGGGGGGATAGTTTTTGGTTTTTAACCCGTTTATCCGCAAAGCTTGCCACATGACCCCTTACAGAGAGAAGAAACACCGTCTATCCGAGAGCCCACTTCAATTGTTTCTCGTCTCTTATGCACGTATCTGTCCATCGTCATTTTGATGTCTGAATTCCCATATCCAAATGATCAAGGGCCAGAACAATGCCTACGCTCGTTCCAGCCCTCTTTCTATTCTCTATATCACAGCACGATGCAATCACTACTGATCATAACATAACGTCAAGACGATCTGATATCTTTGTCTTCTTAGTTATCCTCAATACTGAACGTCATATCGATCTTCAGCCGTTTATCGATCCACTCATACACCGGCCCAGCGATCCGGTCATAGATCATCTGCGCTACCCAGCTGAACAGGCATATCGCCGTGCAGGTCAACACAATGTGCAGCAGCATCACATAGCCACTACCCGTAACATACCTTTGCGTATTCGCAAACCGCAGGATCAATACCGAATTGAGCAGATACACCGAGAACGTCGCCTTTGACAAGCTGTTAATCACAGGATTGGATTTGATTCTGATGTTTTTAAACAGCAGGAACGCCGCTATAGCGCTGAGAATCACCAGCGGGTTACAATATTCCCAAGCCAGTCCAACCCCGATTCCCGCCTTGATCAGCCGGTTGGCAAAAACGAACAGAGCTGTCCAGCTTCCCACCAGCACAGCACCGCTCACTGCCGTGTTCCATCGGATATCCGTGATTTTCAGGTAGGCGCCAATCATATACATGAGCATGAAGTTAACCACCGTATATCCTGATTGACTGCCATACATGCCAATCGTGCTCAAGCCTGCAAACGCCGTTTTTTTCACCTTCTCCAGCACATCCACCGAAAACGGCCACACGGAGAAGAGCACCAGCGCGATGATCATGAAGGCACGAAGTTTTTTTCTGCTTAAGGAGATCATGAGCTTATTAACAAACGGTGACAATACATAAACAGCTGCATACAGCACCGCAAAATAGCTTGCAGGCAGCAGATTCGCCAACACGCTGCCAAGGCTCAGCACTGCATCTGTCAGCACAACCTGAAGAAGATAAATGAATTCCCGGAATACAACAACCTGAATCAGCAAGCGTATTGGCTTTCTGAAATCTATCTTTCTGGATTCAATCATAAAATATCCGGAAATTAACATAAACACGTTCACCGCACAGATAAACATGCTCTCCAAATAGTACAGCGCATACGCCTTCATAGAAGGCATTGACACATACGCAAACGCATTCCCGATTGTGGCATTATTGTAATGCAGAATTATAACACCAATCATCGAGAAGATTTTGAGCAGCTCAATGTTTGATTGCCTTTCTTTTTTCATATTCTTTTCCCCCTGGTGCGGATTTCTATTCATTTTATCAAATAGTCCTTTTACTGTCAATTTTTGTGCCCCTGCGCTTTGTCCTGCCGCGTCGCCGTCGCTGCAAATCCTTAGTCCTGTTGCCATGCACATGCCGCATGCATATCAACATGCATCCTCGAATCGATTTCAAGGAAAATCAGCATCACATATATACCGATGCACTTGTCGCCATCCACAAAGGCTTAGTTGCCAATGAGCAGGAAGCCCAGCCACACACGCTTCTCCTCTTTCTCAGGATCGAGCTCTTCGCCGCCAAACGTAGCAAATGCGCTCTCCAGCGCGCTGTCCAGCAGCACAAAACCACAGACACGCCTTGCAATGCCGTCCATCTTCTCGTCATCCGTCATATCGAAATACGGTGCGCTTTCCATATCAACCACGATGCTTCGGCTTATTATTCTTAAAGATGACTGCCTGACCATTCGCATCGGCAATGCGTGTCATGCGTGACAACTTCTGATTCGCTTCTGCGGCAGAAACAATGCTGCGCGTTCAAAACGGATGACGAAGCGTTTGAGGTATGCGTGATCTTTCAGTAAATCCTTTGATCGTCTGACGGATCAGCCTCCAAGCGTTTTTTTCGTTCCTTTCGCCGCTCTTGCCGCAAACTGTCCCTGATGATATAATACCCATATCATTTACTGCGGAGGAACATGGGAATGAACAAACGCATTGCATGGATGGACACAGCCAAATTTCTGGGCATATATCTGGTTTTTCTGTTTCATGCCGGAGAGAATGCCGGATATATGCATGCATACTCGATTCAGGTCTGTCTGCATCTGTTTTTCCTGCTTTCGGGCTGTGCGGAGTCTTTGGGAAAAAACACCTCCTGGAAAGTGTGCATCGTCAAGAATGTACGCAAACTTCTGATTCCATACTTCCTGTTTGCCATTCTCGCCGCCGCCATGAACGCCATCATGCACAACACCTATACCACAGTCGTCAGCGATGCGCTGCTGATTCTCAGGGGCGTACCCCGCAACTGGTTCTGCGCAGTCAGTCTGTGGTTCCTGTCGTGCCTGTTTGTGATCAGGCTGGGCTTTTTCGCCCTGCGCAAATGGCTGAAAAAGCCCGCATATATGCTGGCTGCATCGCTCGTACTCTTTGTGATCGGCGATTATTATGTCGATCGCGGGCACTGGCTGCTGTCGTTTTTCAATATAGACAATGCGCTCTATTTCATGGTTTTCTATGTGATCGGATACTGCTCCTTCGGCTTAATCCGCTCTGTGATGGAGCTGGATACGACGCGCAAAAAAGCGATATTCTTCGGCCTGGGCGGCGTGCTGGCGGGCTATACCATCCTGGTGTTCTTCGGCAAGAATCCGCTTTACGATCTGTGCTCGGCGAGCCGGATCACGCGCCTGCTTGCCGATCTGGTACATCCGCTGATTCTGGCTGCGTTCATACTGGTTCTGGCCAAGCTGATCGAGGATCTCAGCTTTCTGCAGGCACTGGGTCGGGAATCGCTTTTCCTGTGCGGTTCGGAATTCCTGACCAACATGACGCTGATGACCGTGATCCAATACTTCAGCATCATGCCCAATTTTGCCAATGCGCTGAGCCTATATATCTATGTCATGATCGTGATGACGGTTGCCCATCGAGTATTTGTGCCGCTGGAGAAAGCCATTTTGAACAAGCTGGGATGCTGAAGCATCCTGTCCCGTGTGTCGAGCCCTGCCGGCATCCGCAGGGCGTCCAACCTGTTTTTCTATATCACAAGAGCCAGACGCAGCATGCGTCTGGCTCTTGTGATCATGCGGCTTTGCGGCAGAGGGGCATTTCCGCGCGCCATATGGCCATGTTTTTTTCCGTCCCCTCTTGCCCGCACGCCCTGCACGTGATATTCTGTAGCATGCGTCATACATATTCCAGTCCGCTGAGGAGACCGCCTATGAATCAAGCATCCCATGCGCCCAGGCATCGCCTGACAACCCTGTACTGCCTGCATCAGGCTTCGTATTTCTTCGCCATCGCCGGCATCGGCGCCTTTGCCGTCACCTATTTGATGGACAAAGGTTTTGCCGCCTCGCAGATCGGCATGATGCTCGCCATGACCAGCATCCTGTCCTGTGCGCTGCAGCCGTTCATCGGCAGCTATGTCGACCGCAGATCGATGTCCCTGCTCTCCAGAATCATCCTCGGTTTTCTGGCGATCGCGTTTGTATCTCTTCTTTCTGTCGAGCTGCTGCATCCCCCGCTGGCCGTCATGGCGATCCTCTTTGTGATCGGCTCGCTCACGTTCTCCATCACCGTGCCGCTGAGCAGCTCGCTGTGCGCGTATTATTCGCAGAATGATTACCACATCGACTACGGCATGGGCTCAGGCGTGGGCTCTTTGTCCTTTTCGTTCGCCTCGCTGCTCATCGGCTACATGATCGCCGCGAAGGGTTCGAGCTTCATGATGCTCTTCTGCCTGATGTTCGTCGTCATCGAGATCCTCATGGTGCTGCGCTATCCGAAGATCGAATCCTCTGCTGCGGCGATGCATCGCGCCGCGCCCGCCTCCAGCCTCTCGCTGCCTGCGTTCTGCCTGCGCTATCGCCGCTTCATCGTCACGCTGCTGGGCGTGATGCTCCTGGCGGCCTGCCATGCCATGGCGGAAAACTATCTGATTCAGCTTTTCACCCGCCTGGGCGGCGGCAGCGAGCATGTGGGCGTCGCGCTCTTCCTTGCCTGCACGACAGCAGCGCCGTTCCTGCTCTTCTTTGAAAAGATCCAGCGCAGGACAGGCGTCATCTCGCTGATGCGTCTGGCCGGCGTGTTCTACGTCGCCAAGGCCACGCTGTTCATCTTCGCGCCCACGATCAACTCAGTCTACCTGATCATGCTGCTGCAGACCTGCACATACGGCTTCCTCTATCCGTCGCTGTATTACTTCGTGGGCAAGCGCGTCGCCATTGCCGACACGGCCAAGGGACAGACCATGGCCTCCTCGCTCTATACGCTGGGCACGGCGCTGGGCAATTCCATCGGCGGAACGGTGATCGATTCCTTTGGTCTCAATGCCATGCTCGCCCTTGCCGCCGCGATCGCCGCAGCGGGCATGCTCCTCATCAATGTGACCATCTCCAAGGCAGACGCTTACGTCTGATTCTTTCCCAAAATGCAAAAGGCGGCCTCATCCGTTTCATCGGATGAGGCCGTTATTTGTCTCTGTGATTACTTTTCGCGGGAGAAGACGTATTTCTTCCAGAAATCGAACATCGGTCCGAAGATCAGCGCGGCGATGATCGTGCCCTCGCGCAGGGTCCATTCCACGCCGAACACCAGGCTGATGAGCACGCTGATAATCACCAGCACGACGTCGATCTTCTGCCTGAGCTTGCCCATCGTGGTGCCGATGCGCTCGGCGATCATCTGGATGCAGCCCTCCATGGGCGTGCGCATGAGGTGCGTCTCCAGCACCATCGTGCAGCCGAACGAGCTGACCGCAAACGCCAGCACGCACACGATCAGTCGCAGCGGATAGAAGGAGAAGGAAACATCCCTGAGCACGGTATAAAGGAAGAAATTGAGCACGGAGCCGCCCAGGGTGATATAGAGCAGCTGCAGAAACTCGGTTTTCTTGAAATCCCTGCGCTCCATGGCAATCTGACCCAGGAAGAAGCTGCCGTGAAAGAGCATGGAGAACGTGCCGACCTTCATGCCGATGAGCGTGGCGATGGAGGTGATGGCCGCGTCCACGGGCAGCACGCCGATACCCGCCTTGATCGCAAAGGCGACGGCGCTGTATACCAGGAGAATGCCCAGAATCGTGCGTACAATTTTCTTAATCATATGAAAGCGTCCTTTCCACACTGATATGTACTCATGATAGCACAAAAGCGATCGCAAATCCAGATCGCAGCGCCGCATCCGCACCGATTTATTGACAGCATTTTCCCTGCATGCTATATTGAATTCAGATGTACTGTCATTCATGGAAGGAGGAGCCCTTTTGAAGCTCTTTGACGCCGCCAACCGATATTGTCAGGAATCAACCTGGAAAACCATCGCCGCGCTCAAGTTCTGTCTGCTCTCCCTGGGCGTGATCATCGGCATGCTGCTGCCCCAAAGCTGGAAGCTGCCCATCATCGCCGTTTGCGCCGTTGTCTTTGCGATCACCTATATTCCCCTGATGCACAAGCTGCTGCGCATTGTGAAAACCATGTAACGGAGGCATGCCATGAACACCCTGATCGTCATTGCGCAAAAGGCCCTGCCCGTGTTCATCATGCTGGGCTTGGGCATGCTCTGCCGCAAAAAGCAGATTATCTCCCGGGAGGGCGTCGCAGCGATGAAGACGTTCGCCGTCAATATCACGCTGCCCGCCGTCATGCTCTCCGCGTTCGCCACGGCCAGCTATACCCGCGAGAGTCTGATCGTCCCGCTGGTGATCTTCCTTTGCTGCGTGCTGATGCTCGTGCTGGGCCAAGTGCTTTGCCGCGCGATGCATATCCCCGGCAGGCTCTCGCCCTATCTGGCCACGGGCTTTGAGGCCGGCATGCTCGGCTATGCGCTCTTTGCGCTGCTCTTCCCGCAGGAATCCACCTCGGCCTTCGCCATCGTGGATCTGGGCCAGGTGCTCTTCGTCTTCACGCTCTACAAGGCGCTGCTTGCCGGAAGTAGCGGTCTTCGCGGCGTCATCCGCGAAGCGGCCCACGCGCCGACGGTCTGGGCCATCGGCGCCGGTCTTCTCATCGGCGCAAGCGGCCTGTACGGCGCGCTCGCGCCCAGCGGCATTTCCGGCGTGCTGGACGCTGTCACCGATTTCATCGCCGCGCCCACCAGCGCCGTCATCCTGCTGACCATCGGCTATGATCTGGTCCCCGGCGAGATCCGCTGGCGCAGGACGGCCAGGCTCGCCGCGCTCAGACTGATTGTCAGCGGCCTTGCGCTGGTTCTCGTTGTGCTGCTGGATCGCCTCGTGCTCGGCTGCATGATGCATACCGGCGCGCTGATCCTCATGTTCACGCTGCCGCCGCCCTATGTGCTGCCCGTCTTCGCGGATGTGGAAGAGGAGCGCACGGACGTATCCAGCGCGCTCTCCGCGCTCACGCTCATCAGCCTGATCCTGTTCATGTTCCTGACCGTCTTCTTCGCCATCTGATGACCATGCAAAAAAGCGGCCAGTAGCCGCTCCCACTTCCGAACAGCTTAACAATATAAAGTCATTCTGTGCTCGCAGCACAGTTGTTCGCGCAATTTCCTATCACACAAAAACCGGCGCAGCCCTGAAGCTGCGCCGGTTTTTGATTGTATGGCTACAATACCGGTTATTCGGCGATTTCCTGCGCCTGATCGGCATTTTCCATTTCTTCCTGATTGAGGGTATCTGCCGCTTTCTTGCCCGTCTTCTTCTCCCAGGCGATGTCCAGCGCTTCAAGCGTCGCAGGATCGGCCACGCCGGTCTCCTTCAGCTGAACGCTCTTCTGGAATCTGGCCACCGCGTCGGTGGTCAGGCTGCCAAACTGGCCGGAGCGGATGTTGCCCTTGTAAATGCCCAGATCTGCGAGCTTCTCCTGCATACGGATGACCTCCTCGCAGGCCTCCATATCTTCGTAGAGCGTACCTTCCCAATAGAAGTACTCCTCATGCTCGCGGGCGCACATCGTACACGTGCTCACGCGCACGCCCTTGCGCTTGCCCTGAGGCTCGCGCGTGACGGTCCATTCGCCCCACGGATGCTCAATCCTGTCGATCTGCTCAGTCGTTACCTTGTCGCAGCGCTGGCAGGTTTTCTCGCCCGAGCCGTTCTTTTCGCAGGTCGGTTCCTTGATCACCTGCATCTCGCCCCAGTCGTGGCCAAGCTTGTCAAGGGTTTCCCTTTTTGTTCCGCCGCAGCCCGCGCAGGTATATGTGCCCGTGCCGGTTGCCGTGCAGGTCGGCTCCTTGGTCACCTGCATCTCGCCGTAGCTGTGCTCCAGCTTATTGATCGTGTAGATGACCTTGTTATTGCACACCTGGCAGATCGTCTCCTGCCTGCCCGTCTGGGTGCAGGTAGCCTCTCTGGTCACCGTCATCTCGCCCGGGGTATGCGGCAGCTTGGCCGTGCGGCGCTGCTCCCAGTGGTCGCACTTCTGGCAGTATCTGAACTGATGTTCCTGGCGCGTGCAGGTCGCGCTCGTCTTTGTTTTCCACGGGCCAAACTTATGATCGCAGGCAAGCGCGGCAGAAGAAGCCAGCACAGCAATCAGCGTCAGGATCAGGCAGAGTCTCTTTTTCATCGTCTATACTCCTTTCGGCCGCACAGGTTGCGGCTCCATCATTTTCTGCTCATTACAGTCCAATATTTTATCATAATCAAATCCGCTTGCCAACCATTCCTTTCCGATTTGCCGCCAGATTCGTAAAACCGCATCTTTTCCGCACCCGGATTTTATCGTATAATGAGAATAAGAATGATCCAACCCCTTTCCCGTACGCTGAAAGGAGCGAGATATCATGACCGCCAGGATCGAATCCCTCAAACAGCTTCAGTGGGACCGCGCGCACCATGCGGCGAGGCGCGTGCTGCCTGCCGATATGGCGCTGCCCTATCGCGATGCGGCGCTCAGCGATGTGATGCGCTGTGCGCTGCGCACGAAGATGGCCCTGGATATGGAGACGCCGTATCTCTTCCCCGGGGAGCTCATCGCCTTCACGCGCACCGTGCCCAATCTGCCGTTCCTCTTCAGCGACGAAGAGTGGGCGGATATCCGCAAAAACCATTTCATCCACGAATCCGGCAACGTGAGCAATCTCTCGCCGGATTACGGCAAGGTGATCTCCTCCGGCCTGCTCGCCATCCGCGAACATCTGGAACAAAGCGAGGAGCATGCCGCCATGCGCATGTCCATCGACGCCATTCTCGCGCTGACCGCGCGCTATGAAAAGGCCGCGCGCGCTGCGGGCGACGATGCGCTGGCAAACGTGCTTGTGCGCGTGCCGGCTCATGGCGCGCGCTCTTTCCGCGAGGCGCTGCAGTCCCTGCGCATCCTGCATTTCGCCATGTGGTGCGAGGGCGATTATCACAACACGCTCGGCCGGTTCGACCAGTACATGCTGCCCTATCTCAAGGTCGATCTGGACGCCGGATATCTCACGCAGGAGGACGCCTTCGAGCTTCTGTGCGCCTTCTTCCTGTGCTGCAATCGCGACAGCGATCTCTATCCCGGCATGCAGCAGGGCGACAACGGCCAGAGCATCGTGCTGGGCGGCATGACCCCGGACGGACGCGACGGTTACAATCTGCTCTCCCAGATGTGCCTGAAGGCCTGCGCCGAGATGAGGCTCATCGACCCGAAGATCAACCTGCGCGTGAGCAGGGACACGCCGCTGTCCGTCTTTGAGCTGGGCACGCAGCTGACGAAGCTCGGCCTCGGCTTCCCGCAGTATGAAAACGACGACGTCGCCATTCCCGCGCTTATGGCGCTGGGCTACGCGGAGGAGGACGCGCGCAACTATGCCATGGCCGCCTGCTGGGAGTTCATTATCCCCGGACGGGGCATGGAGATCCCCAACATCGGCGCGCTGCCCTTTGCCAATACGGTGGACAAGGTTCTGTGGCAAAAGCTGCCCGCCTGCGCGGACATGGAGGCGCTGAAAGCCGAAATCCGCAGAGCCATCTTTGATAGCGTGCGCAGGACGCTCTGCGAAAGACAGAACCTGTATGTCATTCCTGCGCCGTATCTGTCGCTCTTCTTTGACGGCTGCATGGAAAACAGCCAGGACGTCTCTCTGGGCTGCACATACAACAATTGGGGCCTGCACGGCACGGGCCTTGCGCCTGCGGCGGACATGCTCGCTGCCGTGGAGCAGATCGTCTTTGGCGAGGGACTTCCGGCGCTCACGCTGCTCTCGGCCATGGACGCCGATTTTGAAGGCTTCAGTGAACTTCGTCAGCGCCTGAAGGATGCGCCGAAGATGGGCTGCGACGACGACCGCGCGGACAAACATGCCGTATGGCTGCTGGATACGTTTGCCGACGCGGTCAAGGATCTCAAAAACGAGCGCGGCGGTATCGTGCGCGCGGGCACGGGCTCTGCGATGTTCTATATCTTCCATGCAGGCGAGCTGGGCGCAACAGCCGATGGACGCGAGCGCGGCGTGCCGCTGCCGGCCAATTACGCCCCCTCGCTCAATGTGAAGCTCTCCGGCCCTGTTTCGCTGATCAAATCGTTCACCAAGCCGGACCTTGGCCGCGCGATCAACGGCGGCCCGCTGACCATCGAATTCTCCGACAGCGTATTCACGCAGGAAGAATCCATCACCAAGGTCGCCCAGCTGGTGCGCCTGTTCGTCCTGCGCGGCGGCCATCAGCTCCAGCTCAACACCGTCAACCGCGAGCGTCTGCTTAACGCGCAGGCGCATCCGGAGAACTATCGCAACCTGATCGTGCGCGTCTGGGGCTGGAGCGGCTATTTCGTGGAGCTGGACAAGTGCTATCAGGATCACATCATCCGCCGCGCGGAGCTGAACCTATGACCGGCGTCGTCTTTGACATCAAGGAGTTCGCCGTCTTCGACGGACCGGGCATCCGCACGACGGTCTTCATGAAGGGCTGTCCGCTGCGCTGCCGGTGGTGTCATAATCCCGAGGGGCTCTCGCCCCGGCCGCAGCTGATGGTCAGCCGAGCTGCCTGCACGCACTGCGGCGCATGTGAGGCTGTCTGTCCCCATCCCGACGGCTGCGTCGCCTGCGGCGCATGCATCGCCGCCTGCCGCGGCGGATACCGCAGGATCGTCGGACAGACCTGGTCAGCGGATGATCTGGCCGCCCGCCTGCACAAGGACGCGGACGTATACGCGCTCTCCGGCGGCGGGGTCACGTTCTCCGGCGGCGAGCCGCTGATGCAGTGGAACTTTGTCCGCGCCGTTTTGGATCGGCTGCACGGCGTGCATACGGCAATCGAGACCAGCGGCTTTGCTTCGGACGCCGTCTTTGAGGACGCCATGGCGCGCCTTGATCTGATCATGCTGGACTGGAAGGTATCCGATCCCGCGGCGCACAGGCGCTATACCGGCGTGGATCAAGAGATTATTTTCCGCCACGCGCGCATGCTTGCCGCAGGCGACACGCCCTTCATCCTGCGCATGCCCATCATCCCGGGCGTGAACGACAATCCGGCGCACTTTGAAACGGCCGCATCACTGGTGCGGGATGCAAAGGCGCTTGTGCGCATCGACGTGCTGCCCTATCAGCGCGCAGCCGGCGCAAAGTACGAAATGGTTTCCATGGACTATCAGCCGGATTTTGACGAAAGCCGCGATCCGCAGTTCTTCACGCAGGTCTTTGCGCGCGAAAGGATTCCCTTTCAGGTTTTCCGCTGATTGCATAGCACAGCCGCATCCCATTCTCAGACGAGGAGGACGCCGGGCTGCCGGCCGGACCTGCCTGAGGGATTTCCATCTCCTCGCTCGACGCTCGTCGGTCAGGACAGCTCTGACAGCCCACAGGGCTGTCATTCACTCCTGCCCCAGTTCGGCAAAGCCGAACCCTCAGACTCCCTTCTTCGCTTCGCGATTGTTTGAAGCAGCTATACAGAAAAACGCGCCGCAATCATGCGGCGCGTGGTTTTTTATGGGTCGGTTGCTTCGATGGGCGCTTCGGAAACTACGGATTCTTCGAGCGGTTCGGCGGCGGTCTCCCCGGAGGCTGTCTTCACAGCCTTGACCCCGAAGTAACGCGCCATGGATTCGTTGGTCCACATGGTCTCGTCCTCATAGGCCGTCATCTTGCCCGTTACGGTCTGCACCGTCCAGACGGGCAGCTCCACCGTATCCGTCTCCCCGGCCGCCTCGCACAGCGCGTACTCATTTTTGAACTGGGC
Source organism: Clostridiales bacterium (assembly GCA_015056305.1). GTDB lineage: Bacteria > Bacillota > Clostridia > Christensenellales > Aristaeellaceae > Ventricola. The sequence continues at coordinate 18,653 of SVGO01000014.1, forward strand.
GATATACGCATCCTGCGTGCCATCCCGCTGATCGCGCACGAGCTTCACATAATTGCCCGCCTGTCCAAGGCCGATGCACACAGCAAGCGCGGCAATGCTCAGCACAGCGCAGCGCTTTTTTGTCATGCCGTCGGAAAGCTCCGCCAGGCGGCGCGGCTTCAGCCGCAGCAGCATCAGCACATACGCCGTCGGCACGGCCAGCAGCACATACAGATGATACATATTCACCACGCGGCCGCTTCCGGCATAGCCGGAGGAATACATATGCGGAATGATCATCGCGCAGAGCACGAGATACGCGCTCAGTACCGTAAAGAGCATCGGCGGCGTGCGCCGGGCGCGCTCTTCCATGCCGTCCAGCGCCTTTGCAAGCGCCGGCGTCATCGCGATGAGCACAGCCAGCAGCGGCGTTTTGAAGATAAAGCGCACGAAATAGCCCAGCGCGTCGCGCATCGTCCACAGGATAGAAGCGATCAGCCAGTCCATGCCCGCCTGATACGCGCCGTCCGTCTCCATGCGCACGCTGTTGCCCGGCGCGATTACCGACAGCAGCAAGCCTGCGCCCACCGGCAGCAGGAGCAAAAGCGTCCGCAGCGCGGCGCGGCGCTGGCGCGCACGCGCCTCAAGGCCGCCGAATGCACGCACGTCCTCCTGCGCAGCGCCCTCCGGGCCGTACACGATCCTTGCGATCATCGCGGCGCGCGGCGTCCGCAGCGCCGCCCACAGGCGCTGCATCGTCATCATAAACAGCACGGCCAGCGTCATCATCGCGGTGATGTAGTTATCCATGCCCAGCGCAAAGAGCAGACCGCAGCAGGCAATACCCATGAAGATCTGCGTCTTTTTGCCCGCCCGGCTCACGCTGAAGCGGTCGCAGAGCACCAGCGTCAGCAGCGCGACAGCCTGCGCGCCGGTATAGAACCATGCGCCGTTGAACCAGTAGACGCCCTCGACGATATCCGGCAGGAACATGAGCGAGCATGCGGAAAATGCAAAATACATCCCCAGCCAGAGGCCCGGCTTCAGTCCCAGCCGGCGGCCAAACACATGGCCAAACGCTACCAGCCAGCTGCAAAGATGCAGCGCAAGCAGCACGATGGCATGCATGCCGTAATGCTGAAGCGAGAACACAATGGGACTCAGCGTCATGATGATCACGCCCGTCACCGTGCCCTGCCAGTCGCGCCAGGTGCGCAGCGCATAGCTGAGCGCATCCTTGAGCACATGCAGGATACTGCCGGTCTGCATCCATGTCGGATGGGTATAGGCAGCAAATGTAAAGTCGTCCGTCGCCGGATGCGCCGCCGGCGCGCCCAGGAAAAACGGCGCCAGCAGCGCCGCCCATACGAGCGCCGCGACAAGTACTTTCAGCTTTTTCATGGTTTATGCTCCGAATTCTTCCTTGCAGCGCGCAAGCATCTCGCGGATCGGCAGCTGATACGGGCAGCGGCTCTCGCACGCGCCGCAGCCGATGCAGTCTCCGGCTTTCTTGCCCATGGCAGCATAGCGCGCCTTCGCCCAGTCGCCCAGGCCGTAGCGCTTCAGATATCCTTCAAGCACGAAGATACCGCTGATGCCGATGCCGGCCGCGCAGGGCTGGCAATAATTGCAGCGGCGGCAGAACTGCGTGCCCAGTTCGCGGCGGATCTGCTCGATCTTGGCGAGCTCCTCGTCGCTCAGCGGCGCGTCGTCTTCCATCGCGGCAAGATTCTGCTCCAGCTCCTCCACGGCGTACATGCCCGGGATCACGACGGAGACGTCCGGATTTCTGGCGATAAAGCGCATCGCCAGCGACGCGTCTTCCAGCGCGCCGCCCGCCAGCGGCTTCATGACGATGAATCCGACATTCTGCTCCGTGCAGCGGCGCATGAGCGCCTCGCCCTGCGTTTCCACGATGTTATACGGGAACATGACCGTCTCCACCCAGTCCATGGAAAGCGCCTTTTCAAACACGGTCGCCATATGCGCAGTCACACCAATATGGCCGATCTTGCCCGCGGCCTTCGCCTCCAGCAGCGCCTCCAGCGCGCCGCCCGGCGCGGTCACGGTATCCAGATCCGCAAGCGACGGATTATGCACCTGATACAGCTCGATATGATCAGTGCGCAGGTTATGCAAGCTGGTTTCGATATCCTTGGCCATGGCCTCCTTCGTGCGCGCCATGGACTTGGTTGCAAGCACGAATTGATCACGCATACCCTCCAGCGCCTCGCCGATATAAGCTTCGCTTACGGTATAGCCGCGCGCAGTATCGATATAATTCACCCCGCGCTCGCGCATCGCCTCCATAAGCGCGCGCACAGCGGGCACATCCACCTTCTGAATCGGGATGCCGCCAAAGCCCATGCGGGAAATCTGAAGACCGGTTTTGCCAAGCGTCGTATATTCCATAGCAAATTCTCCTTTGCAAAATGACATTTGAACCTATTGTTCATTATAGCCCGTATCCGTGCGCTTTGCAATGCGGCATGGGCAAAATTATCTGGAAGCATAATCCGGCGCCATCCGGGGACAATAGCATCGAGCGATTGCTCATCAACAAATTCATGGAGGGAATCAATATGAACCAGACCATTCATTGCTCCGTTTCCACCTGCCGTCATCACAGCACGAAGGACATCTGCGAGCTGGAGTCCATCGACGTGCGCCCGAACTGCAACTGCCATTCCGGCAAGTGCGACGAGTCCATGTGCGGCTCCTACGATAAGAAGTAAGCTATAAAGCAGAAGAACCGCCGATGGGCGGTTCTTTTGCTTTATGGATATTCCGTCAATTAAGTTGGGGATCGCCGCCTGCGGGCGGGACCTCATCCGTCACGGCTGACGCCGCGCCACCTTCCCCACAGGGGAAGGCCCACTTGCTGCGCAGGTGAAAAAAGGCTCTTTCAAAAACGCATTCCAACAAGATTTGCCTTCCCCTATGGGGAAGGTGGCAGTCCGAAGGACTGACGGATGAGGTCCCCGGCCGCAGCCGGATCATTCGCGCAGACATTCTATCGAAGTGTATCAGAATCAAAAGCGTCGCCTATCGGCTCCTGTTTGATTCCCGCTTATCTGGCGCTTCGCGCACAGGAACGTTAGGGCTGCCGCCCTAAAACCCGCTCGGGGACATTGTCCCCGAACCCCTTCTTCGCTCCGCGGCGGCTTTAAGCCTTAATCACCTTTATCCCCCTTTTGCACGCTAACTTTCGTCAAAAAGAGCGCCCCAGTCTTCGGAGCGCTCCATATATTCTCTTGATTACAGGCCCAGCATGACCGTCGCGATCATGAAATACAGCAGCAGGGCCGCCGCGTCAACGATCGTGGTGATCATGGGGCTCGCCATGACCGCCGGGTCAAGCCCCAGGCGCTTGGCGCCCATCGGCAAAAGACAGCCCACGCTCGCCGCCAGCACGATGGCGAACATCAGCGTGATCGACACCACGGCGCTGATCATCAGGCCCACGCCGTCAAAGATCATCATGCGCAGCATGTTCACCGCGGCCAGCGCCGCGCCGGATACAACCGCCACGCGCAGCTCTTTCCACAGCACGCGGATCCAGTCGCTCAGCTCCACCTCGCCCAGCGCCATGTTTCGGATGATCGTGACCGAGGTCTGGCTGCCGGAGTTACCGGCAGAGCCTGTGAGCATCGGAATGAACGCCGTCAGCACCACAGCGCCCGCAAGCACGCTTTCAAAATGCGTGATGATCGTTGAGGACAGCGTCGCAGAGAGCATCATGATCATCAGCCACGGCAGACGATGCGCCACCAGATGCAGCACGCCCGCGTCCATGTATTCCTCGTCCGAGGGAATAATGGCGGCCATCTTCTTGATATCCTCGGTGTTCTCGTCCGTAATGACGTCGACGATATCGTCGATCGTGATGATGCCGACCAATCTGTTTTCCTTGTCGGTGACGGCGATGGAGGTCAGGTCGTATCGGCGGAAATCGTCGGCAACAATCTCCTGGTCGTCCGTCGTCGTCGCGGACACGATGTTCGTGTCCATGATATCGCGGATATAAGTGCTCTCCGGCGCGATAATCAGCTTGCGCAGGGAAACCTGGCCGACCAGCTTGCGCTGCTCGTCGATGACGTAGCAGGTGTAGACGGTCTCCTTGTCGATGCCCGTGCGGCGAATGTAGTCCATCGCCTTGCGGACGGTGAAGTAATCCCTGAGATCGACATACTCAATCGTCATCAGGCTGCCGGCGCTGTTCTCCGGATAATTCAGGAACTGGTTGATCATCTTGCGGGTCGATTCGTCCGCATTCTGAAGAACCTTCTTGACGACGTTCGCCGGCATTTCCTCCAGGAAGTCGACCGTATCATCCAGAAACATGTCGTCCACCAGCGCCTTGAGCTCGGCGCTGGACGCGCTTTCAGCGATGAACTGCTGCTGATCGGAGTTCATGTAGGAGAACACGTCGGAGGAAATGTCCTTGGGCAGCATGCGGAAAAGCCTGAGCACCCGCGAGTTGTCCTCGATTTCCTCCAGCCCTTCGGCGATATCCACCGGCAGGCATTCGTACGCCTTCTTCTTGAAATCCTGGAGCCTGCCTGCGTCCATGAACTTCAGCAGCTCCTCAAAATCCTTGCGGAATTCATCCTCCATCGGGAGTCCCTCCTCACATTTTCGTACTTTTCAGGTCGAAAATGCAGGCCATCTGCCCCAAAAACGGCGCGGCGGGCCGCACCGGCTCCATCCCGTGATGGATATCCGGCGTCATGCCCGCGTGCTGATCCGTCGGAGTCTTCGCGAATCCGCCCTATTTACAGGCGCAAAGACGCGGCCGACGGCGCACACAGCGCCTGACGTTCTCGGGGATTGCCCGCGTTGCTACTGGGATAATCGTCCACGTCTTTTGCTCCTTTCTGATTTTCTTTCTCGATGGATCCAGCATAATTTCCGTCTGAACCCATGCTTACAATACGCCCATTTTGCCCGTTTGTCAACCCCTGCGCCGCGCGCAGATTCCGGCTTACACGGCATATCCCGCGCCCGCGCGGATCAGGTAGAGAATCTTCTCGCCGACAGGCATTCCTGTGATGCTCTCCAGCGCCTGCGCGTAGATCTTAAGCTGCGGCCTGTGGCGCTGCACAGCGCCCTCTGCGTCCATCGGCGAGTCCGTCTTGTAGTCGATGAGCACCCACTTGCCGTCCTCTTCAAAGCAGCAGTCGATCACGCCCTGCACCAGCTGCATCGCGCCATCGCTGCCCTGCCGCTTAAACGTGAACGCCCATTCGCGCTCCACGCGGCGGCTTTTGATCATGCGAACGCCCAGCGGCGAGGCGAAGAAATCCACCAGCATCCGCGTGGGCACGGCGTCTGCTTCCGCCTGCGTGATCACGCCGTCTTGCAGCATCTGCGCCCTCTGGCGCGCGATCTCCTGAGCCAGATTCGTCGTCTCTCTCAGCCGCGTCAGATCGATCATGCGCATCATGCGATGCAGCGCTGTGCCGATCTGCGCGCCGGTGATTTTCTTCTCGGCCATGAAGCGCGGCAGGCGGATGATCTCCGTATCCCGCGGGGCAAAGGGCTCGTCCGCGTCCGCCTGCGCGGCGCGCTTCTCGTCCCGGATCACGCTGCTCACGCTCGTCTTGTGCACGGCGGCCTGCCCGCTGTGCGGCGCAAAGTCCATCATCCGCGCGGCAGCGCCGTCCTCCACAGGCGTCGCCTCCAGCTGCGCAATCAGGCGCATGACCGCCTCGTCGCTGCGCGCCTGCCTGCCAAGCGCCGCGCCGCCATGATGCGCAAACACGCGCCAGACAGACTGCCCGCAGGCGACCTCTTCCTCCCGGATGTCAAGCGCCGCGCCGTTTTGCGCGAGCATCGGGCAGACCATGTCCAGCCCGGTCTGCATTGCGCGGATCGACGCGCCTGTATTCTGCGTACGCAGGAATGCCTCCCGCTTTTTCGCGTTCGCCTCGCCGATGAGAATCAGCCGCTCTCTGGCGCGCGTCATCGCTACGTACAGGATGCGGATCTCCTCGGCAAGCTGTTCGCGCGCCGTTTTGATCCGGATCGCCCTGCGCAGGAGCGTGTCGCGCTCGCTGCTAAGCTCCGTATCCACGCAGGCAAGGCCCGCGCCCAGCTGAGCATCCATAAGCAGCGGCGCGCTTTGAGCGCGCGTGCTCATCTTCCTGCCCATGCCCAGCACAAAGACCACGGGAAATTCCAATCCCTTGCTCTTGTGCGTGGTCATGATGCGCACCACGTCCTCGCTCTCGCCGATCGCGCTGGCGCTCATCGAATCGCCGCCAGCCTTGAGCCGTGCCGCGTAGCGCAGGAACGCATGCAGCGAGCCGCCCTGGCTCTGCATGAACGCGCGCGCACGCGACACCAGCAGATGCAGATTCGCCTGCCGCGCCGCGCCGCCGGGCAGCGCGCCCGCCTTCGCCAGAAAGAGCGTCTCAGCGTAGATCCGCTCGATCAGCCTGTCCACGCCCTGATGGCGCGCGCACAGCCGCCAGAAAGTCAGCTTTTCCTCGAACGCGCGCAGCTTCATCGCCAGCGCGTCGTCCATCTCCTCCCGATAGCGTTTCACAGCCTCGTGATAGGGGATATTCGCATCCGGCACATGAATCCTAATCGCCGCCAGTTCGCTGTCGTCAAGCTCCAGTGCGGGACCGCGCAGAGAGGCCAGCAGCGCCTCGTCGTTAGCGCCGCTTGAGATCGTGGTCAGCAGGGCCATGATCGCGCGGATCTCCGGGATATCAAAATAGCCCTCGCCCGCGTCGCAGAACACGGGAATGCCCTCGCTGCTCAGGATATCCGCCGCAAGCGTCGCCGTGCCGCGCGCCACGCGCATGAGCACCGCCATATCCCGATAGGCAAGCGGACGCTCACCACCGGATTTTGCATCGTAAAACGGCGTACCGACGAGCTCCTTGATCCGATTGGCGGCGACAAGCGCCTCGCGCTCCACCATCTCCAGCTCGCGCTCGTCCGTCTGTTCGCCGGTTTCCTCCGGCAGATCGCTTTCGTCATCCGGCTCGTCCTCGCCGCGCCAGATCACATGCATCTCCACCGGCGCGTCGTCTTCCCGCTCATCCAGACCCGGAATCAGCATTTCGCGCTCGTCATATTCGATCTCCGTCACGTCCGCGCGCATGATCCGCTCGAACACGACGTTCACGCCATGGAGCACGTTCGCGCGGGAGCGGAAGTTTTTCTGCAGGTCGATGCGCCTGGCCTGCGCGTTGTCCTCGCGGTCGTAGTCCGCCGCACGATTCAAAAACAGCGTTGGCTCCGCCTGGCGGAAGCGATAGATGCTCTGCTTCACGTCGCCCACGAGGAACATGCCGTTGCTGCGCGCAAAGCTGCCCACGATCGCCTCCTGGATCGCGCTGGAATCCTGATATTCATCGATGAACACATACTGATAGCGCGCATGCAGCGCCTGCCGCACAGCCTCGCTTTCCAGCGCCCGCAGCGCGCCGTGCTCCAGATCGTTGAAATCCATCACACCGCGCTGGCGCTTGGCCGCGCTGTAGAGCGCGTCGTATGTGCGCACGAGCTCGGCGACGCCCCGCAGCGGCGCAGCGGTCATCGCAAGATCCTGCGCCGCCTCCTCCAGCGTCGTGCCCAGCGCAGCCTTGATCGCCGCGATGGCCTTCTTCATGCCCTCGCGCCTGCGCTTGATATGCTCGGCGATCTCCTCGTCAAAGACGTCGCCCTTCTTCTTGCGGCCAAGCGCCGCAAAGCTCACGCCGCCAAGCAGCTCGCGCAGGGCCGTATATCCGCGCGCAGACGCATCGACCAGATTGGCCAGATCGCCCACATCCTGCGCGCAGGCCGACGCATAATGCGCAGGGCCGTTTTCGCCCCGGCAAAGATCCAGCGTATGCTGCGCATCGAAAAGCAGCTGCTCGAGCTGCTCGCGCGCGTCGTCCACGATCAGTCTTGCCGCAGGCGCGGTTTCCAATTCACCGGCGCTCATCTCGCAGGCGGCGATCGCCTGATCCAGCCAACGCCACGGGTCGGGGCGGGTCATCATAAAGCCATAGAGCGCGCGCGCCAGCTCGGCGAGCGTCTCCTGCTCATAGCAGCGGTCCGCCGCCAGAAAATCATCGCTTCCCACGTCATAGCAGCTATACAGCGCGTCCTCCATCGCCTGCGCCGCGAGCACGCCGCACTCCTGCTCGTCGCCGATGCGGAACGCCGGGTCCACGCCCAGCGCCTGAAAATGCTCCCGCAGCAGATTGCCGCAGAACCTGTGCAGCGTAGAGATGCTCGCCCGGGAAAGCGCCATCGCCTGCGCCCCCAACTCCGGGCGCTCGCGTGCGGCCAGATCCAGCGCGTTTCCAATTCTCTGGCGCATCTCGCCCGCCGCCGCGTTGGTGAAGGTGACCACCAGCATATTTTCAATCGGACAGCCCTCCTTGACCAGCTGCACGATGCGCTCCACCAGCACGGCCGTCTTGCCCGAGCCCGCCGCCGCGCAGACGATGAGGCTATGCCCCCTGTCCGTGATCGCGTCGTGCTGCTGCTGTGTCCATTTCGGCATGGCGATTCCTCCCCCGTGTTCTCTTCGTCTATTATAGCACAGCGCGCCGCGCGGGAACATCCATTTTCCTAATCTCCGCCGCCCAACTAGGAATTCCTATAATTTTCAGGGAATTATTGACATGTTCTTGTCAAAGGCGTATAATACATCTATCATGAGAAATATGAGGAGGATATTCCTATGATGCAGTCCCGTCGTGATTTCCTGAAGAACGTTGGCAAGGTTGCTGTTGCCGCGTCCGTCGCTACCGCGATCCCGATGAGCGTGATGGCTGAGGCCCCGGCTCATCCGTACACCTATGCCAAGCTCGATCCGGAAGCCGTTGCCGATCTGGCCTACAAGCGCTTCTCCGAGCTGGGCGGCTGCTGCGTGGGCGTCGTCGCCGGTCTGGTTGAGTCTCTGGCCGCGACCGTTGGCGCTCCGTACACCGAGTTCCCGGTCAAGATGTTCCAGAATGGTGCTGCCGGCTACGGCCAGAACTCCCTGTGCGGCTGCCTGGGCGGCGCCGCTGCGGTGATCGGCCTGGTTTGCGAGTCCGCCGACTCCAAGGCCTGCCTGAAGGAGGTCATCGACTGGTACAAGACCAGCACCCTGCCGACCTATGACCGCGGCTCCGCGCCGGCGGTTGCCCAGGTCGTTCCGGGCTCCGCGAACTGCGCCGATTCCCTGCTGCAGTTCTTCACCGCTGCTCCGCAGATCAACTACGACATGAGCAATCCGGATCGCATCAACCGCTGCGCCTGCCTGACCGCTGACGTCGCCCGCAAGACCGCCGAGGTCCTCAACGCGAAGTTCGGCGTCTAAGCGGCCCGTGGCCGCACCCGGTTCGCTTCGCTGCGGCTTGAACCCGTTTCATTCGGGCAGAGGGCCCTCTGAAACTGCTAAGCGAAACGTCGTGCGTGCAGCTTGCTAAAGACCAAAAGAGAACGCTTCCAATCGGGAGCGTTCTTTTTTGTGTTCAGTTTCTGGAGAAGAGGCCGCGGCCGATGCGATTGAACCACTTTGCGCAGGCAATGACAGCCAGCAGCACATAGGCCGCACCCGCAGTGCAGGAGAGGATCAACAGCCACTGTGTGTCAATAAATCCCAGCGCAATTCCCATCGCTGCGCACAGCATCACCCAGACAAAACCCGGAGCTCTTTTCTTTTTAGGCAGTTCACTTTTCAGCATGCCGACAATGGCATCATAGCCAAGGCACAGCATCATGACGCCAACCAAGAAATACCACAGGATAATCATCCATATCACCAGTGGGAAAGCCGACAACTGCGGCAGGAGTCTGGATCTATCTGCGGTATCCAGCGCTAATACAATCATGCCCAAACATACTGCTCCGCCATAGGAAGCTCGCCGCATGGTTCTTTCACTGCGGATTCGCGGCGCAATCAGCTGTGCCGGAACCATCGCAGAAAGTGCCAGCCAAAGGACGGCACCACTGGCAAATATGCACGCAGTATCAACCTGCGAACTGAGAGACCCAACAAACGAATTGACCACGAGGCCCATTTCTGTCACCGTCAACAGCAGCGCCAGCGCATGCATGATCTTCTTCGCAGCAGGAAACAGCTCCTCTCCCGCAATTTCTGGCAGACCCTTTGCGCATCGCACGCTGGCAAACAGCGCAGCAAAGCTGAGCGTACCGCAGAGCGCCGTGCTCCATACAAAGATCACGGCAGTCGTCAGCCAGCCGGCGCAATCCATCATTGAGCCCAACATGAGCAGCGCGCCAAGAAAGCTTGCCATCCCATATCCGACGACAAACAATCCAGTGCCGCCGCTGTGCCTTTTTCCTCGCGCATCAAGAGATGCCTGCGTCTTTCTGGACGGATCAATCCCCCACCTCTGCGCCAGCCAGCCTCCGTGCAGCGCATATGCCGCGCACAGCATCGCGGCCACGCCCCAGAAAAGCGCCCAATCGCTCATGTTCTCGCCCCTTCCAACTCTATCTCCATCATTATAGCACACAAGCACGCACGAAAAAAGAGCGGCCCGAGAGCCGCTCTGTGTGTTTGTTGTATCAGTCTTCCAGCTTATTGAACTCGTAGGTCTGGCCGTAGGTCTCAACGTAGACCGTGCGCATGGTCTGGTCGACCTTGGGCTTGTCGGAGCTGTTGGTCGGCTGGGAGGCGATCAGATCGACCGCATCCATGCCGCCGAGCACGAAGCCGAAGGCCGCGTAGTCGCCGTCGAGGTAGTCGCTGTCGGCATGCATGATGAAGAACTGGCTGCCGGCAGAGTCCATCGCGCTGGAGCGCGCCATGGAGAGCACGCCGCGCACGTGGGAGAGATCATTCTCCACACCGTTGCTGGAGAACTCGCCCTTGATCGCATAGCCCGGGCCGCCGGTGCCGGTGCCGTTGGGATCGCCGCCCTGGATCATGAAGCCCGGGATCACGCGGTGGAAGATCAGGCCGTCATAGAAATTGCTGTTCGCCAGGGAGATGAAGTTGCCCACAGACTGCGGCGCAGTCTCCGGGTAGAGCTCGCCGTAGATCACGGAGCCGTCGTTCATAGCGATGGTGAAGGTCGGCTTCTTGGCCTCGGCCTGCACGGCAGCGGCCAGCGCGGTGTTGTCCACGGCAAGCGCGGCGGCCTCGTCCATCTCGGCCATCGCAGTCACGTCCACATAGCCCTTAAACGCAGTGCCCGGCACGGCGACGAACGCATACTCAGCGCCGTCCACGGCGATCTTACCCAGCACGTCCATAGACGCGCCGGCGGAGAGCTTCGCCACAGCAGCGCCCGCCGGCATATCCAGAAGGTCGGTCTCGGCAGCGACGCCAGCATAGGCGACGGTCGCCTCGACAGCCTCGGACACGAAGACATTGAACATCGGGCTCATATCGTTGAGGATGATGTTCGAATCGGTGAGCATGTTGTTGATGTATGCAGAGTACGCGTCGTTCTGCTTGTTGGTGAGCGCCTCGGCAGTCTCGGCCTCCCTGCGCGGCTCAAAGTCCGCAGCGCCGGCGGTCAGATCCGCAGCATATTTGAGGATGAAATAGCCAAAGTCGGTCACGATCACGTCGGTCACATCGCCGATATTGGCAAGGCCCATCGCGCCGGTCTTGAATTCATCGCCGTAGGAACCGCTGCCCTCGGCGATCGGATAGCCCACCTGCATCTGCTCCGGGGTGGAGGCGTCCTCATTGTAAGCCTCCATCATGATGGTGAAGTCCTCACCTGCCTGAATCTTGGCCAGCACGGCATTCGCCTTGGCAAGGCCGGTCAGCATCGCCGGATCGGTCTCGGTAGTTTCGACAGCCTCAGCCGCCGCTTCCTCTTCCAGGGCGATAAAGATGCAGTGCATCAGGCGCACGCCTTCAGGGGTGTAGAGAATATCCTCTTCGGAGATATACGCGCTGATGAAAGCATCCACATCGGCATCATAGGTCTCCTTCTGCGCGGCAACCTTCGCGTCGAACGCCGCCTTGACCTCCTCGTCGGTCACAGCCACGCCCTCAGTGCCCAGCGCATAGAGATGATCGAGCACGCCCTTGAGCTTCGCGCTCTCATAGAGGGTGTCGTAGGTATAGCCGGCAGCCTCCAGCTCAGCCTTGGCGACTTCCTCAATCTGATCCTCCGGGATGCCGTACTGCGGCAGAACCATGGTGTAGTATTCCATCATCTCGGCCAGCGCCGCCAGCGCCTCGGCCTGATAGGCTTCGTCCTTCTCCTGGGTCAGCGCATAACCGGTGTCCATCGCGTGCTTCTCGGCGACCTTCTGACTCAGCTTCATCTGCACAGTTTCCTGCGCGACGGAGTTCTGGAATTCGGTGTCATACTCGTCCATCTCATAGCCATACTGGCCGTAGTAGGCGATGTAGGCCTGGACCATCTCGTCGAATTCCGCCTTCACTTCGGACATCATCACGCTCACTTCGCCGTCAAAGGCGGTCGCCAGCACGACGTCCGTTTCCTCGGCCACGCCGAAGCTGCTCAGCAGGAGCATCAGCGCCATCAGCAGCGCCATCAGCTTCTTCATCATACTCTCTCATTCCTTCCGCTTATGATCATTAAACAATGAAAACCATGGCTACAATTATACCTTCCATACTGCCAAAACGCAACGCTTTACGGAAATTGCCATGGATCATTCAACCGCGATTCACAATTGCTTCATAATTGGCGATCACAGCGAGGCGACAAACGCGCGGATGCGCTTCAGCGCCTCGGTGAGGTTTTCCAGGCTGGTGGCATAGGAGCAGCGGATATGCCCCTCGCCGGATGCGCCGAACGCCGTGCCCGGCACGCAGGCAACCTTCTGCTCCATCAGCAGCCGGGTACAGAATTCGTCGCTGGTCAGGCCGGTTTTTTTGATCGACGGGAACACGTAGAACGCGCCCAGCGGTTCAAAGCATTCAAGGCCCATATCATTGAGGTTTTCCACCATCAGCCTTCTGCGGCGATCGTAGGAGCGCACCATCGTGCGCACATCCTCAAAGCCCGTCTCAAACGCGCGGCCCAGCGCGCGGTCCGCCGCGACCTGGCCCTGCATCGACGCACAGAGCATGGTGAACTGATGAATCTTGAACATCGGCGCGATCAGCTCCCGCGGACCGCAGGCATAGCCCACGCGCCAGCCGGTCATGGCAAAGGCCTTTGAGAAGCCATTAAGCGTGATCGTGCGCTCGCGCATGCCCGCAATCGAGGCAAACGCCGTATGCTCATGCCCGCCGTAGACCAGCTCGGAATAGATCTCGTCGGAAATGACGACGACGTCCGTCTCCTCGAGCACCTGCGCGATATCCATGAGCTGCTCGCGCGTCATCACGCCGCCGGTCGGGTTATTGGGATAGGGCAGAATCAGCGCCTTGGTCTTTTCCGTAATCGCCTCGCGCAGCGCCTGGGGCGTGAGCGCGAAGCAATCCGCCGCGCTCGTCTTGACCGGCACGGCGACGCCGCCGGCGAATGTGACCGTCGGCGCATAGCTCACATAGCTCGGCTCGGGAATGAGCACCTCGTCGCCCGGACAGACCAGCGCGCGCATCGCCAGATCGATGCCCTCGCTCGCGCCGACAGTGACGAGCACCTCGTCCTTGGGGCTGTAGCTCACGCGATAGCGCATGCGCAGATACGCCGCGATCTTCTCGCGCAGGCTCTCTAGGCCCCAGTTGGAGGTATACTGCGTCTGGCCGTCCTCGATGGACTGGATCGCCGCATCGCGGATGGACCAGGGGGTCACAAAGTCCGGCTCGCCCACGCCCAGCGAGATTGCGCCGGGCATCTGGGTCACGATATCAAAGAACTTGCGGATGCCGCTGGGCGGCACGTCCGCCACGCGCCGGTTGATAATGCGCTCGTACTCCATCAGGGCATCACCGCCTGCCTTCTGTCGCCCTTGCCGCCGGCAAAGACCATGCCGCCGTACTTATAGGTTTTGAGCATGAAATGCGTGCTCGTGCCGGTGATGCCCTCGATGGTGGACAGGCGGCTATGCACGAAGGAGGCCAGCTCCTTGAGCGTGCGCGCCTCG
>SVGO01000015.1 GCA_015056305.1 Clostridiales bacterium
TTTTTATTTGTCCCCGTCAGTATCTCCTACTCTCCCGGAGCGCCTCGGCCAAGTACAGCATTGTACTTGGCTAGGCGAGCCGGCGAGCGCCGCCAGTGGCGAAAGCAGAGCCGCCGGCGAATGCCCGGGAGCGCTTACCGCAGACCTCAGCTTTAGCTGGGGCTTTTTCATATCCAATCAGATAAGGTTTTATTATCCGGCAATCCCAGCGAATGTGCAATATTGTGCTTGCCAAGTGAGACTCGGGTGTTTTTTTGTTCCTTGATTGCATATGCTCCAGAGAAAACCGCAGGAGGGGTGAACGGGCGTGCACAGGAAAAAGAGAAACAGGCGAAGGACGCTTTTGTGTGCGCTGCCGGAGGATGTGCTGACTTCGGGCGCTCGCGTGACGATGATGGGCCGAGGCTGTGTGCTCGTGGAGGGACAACGGGGTGTTGTAGAGCTTGGCCAGCTGCGCATCCGCTTGCGCACGGCTCAGGGCATTCTCAGCGTGACGGGCACAGGGCTGCGACTGAAGGAACTGTCCAGTGATGCGGCGATGATCGATGGGGAGCGCATCGACGCAGCATCATATCCGGAATCGCGTTAGGAGGGAAATGCGCATGCATGTGACGGTGAAGATCGAGGGGATCAATCTGGAAAAGCTGCTGCGCATTGCATCTGAGGAGGGCATATGGATTGCTCGGGCGACGAGGATAGATGCGCGTGGGATGACAGTTCGTGTGCGCGCGGATCAGGCGGCGAGGCTGTATACCCTCTGCGAACGCTGCGGCTGGACGCATGTGACGCTGGACGAGGGGAGGTTCATGCGTCTCGCACGCTTTCTTCGTCGGCGGATTGCGTTTGCGCCCGGCATACTGCTGGGTATTCTTCTTGTTTTCCTCTCCTCGCAGATGATTCTGTCCGTCCGGGTGGAGAATGCGCGGGAAAACGCCGCAGAGATCCGGCGTTTTTTCGAACAGGAAGGTGTGCACCCCGGACGGCTTAAGGCAGCGTTTTCGCTGGACGAGCTGCGCGCAAAGCTTTCGCACAGACTGCCGGGCCTTTCTCATGCTGCTCTGCGCTATGCAGGCAGTACGCTGGTGTGCGATGTTCAGGCGGCAACGGAGGGTGAGCAGCTGTCTGTTTCCGGCGATGGAATGGATATTGTCGCGACACAAAGTGGGATTGTCAAAAAGATCTGGGTGTCCAGCGGCACGCCGCAGGTTGTGCCGGGACAGGCCGTGCACAAAGGCCAGGTGCTCATCAGCGGCCAGGAACGCAGTGAGAAAGGCACGATGCTGCCTGCAAAGGCGCAGGGTCAAATCACGGCGCGCGTCTTTGCAGGCGGGGAGGCGAAGGTCAGCCTAACGCAAACGCGCAGTGTGGAAACCGGAGAGACGCGTACGCGCGTGACACTGGCGACTCCGTGGAGCCGTCGTGTGGTGCGCGACGCCCAGCCCTTTGATTCACAGGACACAAGCCGGGAGATCCAGCGCGTGGTTGGGTTGTATCTGCCTGTGTGGCGCGAAATCGAAACTTATGCCCGTACGCAGGTATTTGTTAGCCCGCGGGATCAGGGGGACTGCGCGTCCATGGCGCAGGGCGCGGCGGAAAAAATTGCCAGAGAACAATGCCCGCCAGACGCGTTGATTCTTGACAAATGGGTAAATTATAGTATGATAGATAATGAGTTCATATATGCGAGAGTCGTGCTGGAATATGAGGCGCACATCGCAGGCAGAATTCAATAACAAGTATTTCGTGCATTACGGGAGGCATGCTCCTTTGGTTGAGGAAATGAGTCAGGCTCCGCTCAGCGGAGCGATCCAGAATCTGTTCGGCGCAGGCGACGAGAATGTGCGTCTGCTTGAGCATCTGCTTGACGTGCATATTGCGCTGCGCAGCGGCGAGATCGTGGTCGAGGGCGAGAAGGAAGAGGCCGTTGATACCGCCGAACGCGTGCTGGGCAGCCTGGGCGCGCTCTGTGCTCGTAGTGAGCGCGTGGATACGGCGCTGGTGCAGTATGCGGTGAATCTGGCGATGAAGGACGAGCTCGATCAGCTCGACACCCTGTTCAAGGAGGTGGTCGCCACTACCTTCCGCGGCAGGCCGATCCGCTGCAAGACGCTCGGTCAGCGCGACTATGTGAAGGCGATCAAGAAAAACACGCTCACGCTGGGCATCGGTCCTGCCGGTACGGGCAAGACGTATCTGGCAATGGCGATGGCCGTCTCCGCGCTCAAGAGCAAGGAGGTCGAGCGCATCGTGCTCACGCGCCCTGCGGTCGAGGCGGGCGAGAAGCTGGGCTTTCTGCCCGGCGATCTGAATCAGAAGGTCGATCCGTATCTGCGTCCGCTCTATGACGCGATGTTCGAGATGCTCGGTGCGGAAACGTGCCAGCGCATGCAGGAACGCGGCGTCATCGAGGTGGCCCCGCTGGCATATATGCGCGGCCGCACGCTTTCCGATGCGTTCATTATTCTGGACGAGGCACAAAATACCACCCAGGAGCAGATGAAGATGTTCCTGACGCGCATGGGTTTCAGGTCCAAGATTGTCGTGACGGGCGATCCGTCCCAGATCGACCTGCCGCGCGGCAAGAAGAGCGGCCTGATCGAGGCGGTGGAGGTGCTTTCCGGCGTGCCGGATATCAGTGTGCAGCGCCTGACGCATCAGGACGTCGTCCGTCATGAGCTTGTGCAGGCGATTGTGCGCGCATACGATGCGCACGCAAGGCGCGCAAAGGAGGAAATCAACCATGGAAGAAACGGCGAAGAAGAGCACGACGTGGACTGACAGCGTCAGCGCGCGTGTCAAGCAGGCGCTGTTTTTGCTGCTGGTCTATGCGGCGCTGCTGGTAATCTGCTTCCTGGCGATCTCGCCGGAGCAGTATGATCTGAGCGTGGGCGACGTTTCGCCCCAGACGATCACGGCCAGCCGCGATATCGTCGACGAGATCACCACCGAGCGCCGCCGCCAGATGGCGTCCGCCGCCGTATCCCCGGTCTATTTCAAGGACGACAGCGTGTCCGATACCGTCATGGCCGATATGGAAGAGGCTTTCTCGGAGCTGCGCGCCGTGCGCGAGCTGGGCACACAGATCCGCAGTGCCTGGACGGACGACAGTCAGTTCTTCAGCGACGAGGATTATGCGCAGGCGCAGAATATGCTCAGCCGGATCAAGCTGAGCAACTATCAGCTGCGCACGGTGATGAACACAGCCGAGCGCGATTTTGAAACGCTCTATCAGAGTGTCACATCGGCCACGCGCACGACGCTGGTCTCCACCATCACTGAAGGCCAGATCAACGATGCGATCAACAATATCCAGCAGATCGTCGCCTACAATACGCGCACCGATCTGTGGTACAATGTGGCGATTCCCACGCTGCGCACATGCCTGCAGCCTAATATGCTCATTGACCAGGAGGCCACGGAGGAGAATCGCCAGCGTGCATATGACGCCGTTGAACCCACGGTTTATAAGCAGGATCAGAACATCGTCATGAAGGGCGACCGCGTCAGCTCAGAGCAGATTGCCGTGCTTGAGGCGCTGGGGCTCTTGGGCGACAGCTTCGACGCCAGACCCTATGTCGGTGTTGCAGTGATCCTTGCAATCATCCTGGCGGCGACGTATCTGTTTATCCTGCTCTTTGCGCCGCAGATGCTCCACGCCGGCAAGAATGCGTTCGTCATGCTCATCGCTGCGGTCATCACGCTGATCCTCAGCCTGATTTTCGGCCAGTATGTCAGCGTGAACGCCATGCCTGTGATGCTCTCGGCGATGCTGGTGGTTAATCTTCTGGGCGCGCGTCCGGCATATGTGCTCAATTTTGCCATCTCGATGCTCATCACCTTCCTGACGGTGACCGGCCCGGGACTGGAAACCTCGCAGATGCTCAGCGTGCTGCTGATGACCAATATCGGCGGCATGCTCTCGATCTACCTGATGCGCCGCAATCCGGCGCGCGTGTATGTGTTCGTCACCGGCATGATCGTCGGTGCGGCGGATGTGCTGGTGCTTGTGTGCGTCAGCGCGCTCATGTCCGGCAGCATGGACGGTGTGCTTGGCGGCTCGATGTATGCGATGCTGGGCGCGCTGGTTGCGTCGATCATGTGCGTGGGTCTTCAGCCGATTCTGGAGGCGGCGTTCAATCTGGTGACGCCGGCCAAGCTCATCGAGCTTTCCAATCCGAATCAGCCGCTGCTCCGCCGCCTGATGATCGAAACCCCGGGCACGTATCATCACTCCATGATCGTGGCCAATCTGGCGGAGGCTGCTGCAGAAGCTATTGGCGCGGATGCGGTGCTTACCCGCGTGGGCGCGTATTATCATGACATCGGCAAACTTGTGCGCCCGCTGTATTTCAAGGAGAATCAGATCGGCGAGAATCCGCACGACAAGACCGACCCGCGCGTGTCCACGGCGATCCTCACCGAGCATACCCGCGACGGCGTGGAGCTTGCGCGCAAGCATCACCTGCCGGAGCAGATCATCGATATGATCCGCCAGCATCACGGCGATACGGCGGCGATGTATTTCTACGCCAAGACGGTCAAGCAGATGGGCGAGGAAAACGTCGACATCGACGACTTCCGCTATGACGGCCCGAAGCCGCAGACCGCCGAGGCGGCGATTCTGATGCTCTCCGATACGGTCGAAGCAGCTGTGCGTTCCATTCCGGAGCCGACACAGGAGAAGATCTCCGCGATGATCACCAAGCTCGTTCGCGGCAAGATGGAGGATGGACAGCTCGACGAATGTACGCTGACCTTCCGCGACATCGGCAAGATCTGCAAGGCGTATCAGAATGTGCTCAAGGGCGTGTTCCATGAGCGCATCGAGTATCCGTCGGTTGATCTCAACCGCCCCAAGCGCCAGCATCATGGCCGCGGCGGCAGAAAACCCGCGCAGCAGAAGCAGACGAATAAGCCGCTTGATAACAGGGAAAACAAGCCTGCTGCCCAAAAGGCACAGCCTAAGCCGGCTGCACCCAAGGGCGCCCAGCATAAGCAGGAGGCTAAGCCGGCCGCGAAGCCCGAACAGAAGCAGGATGCAAAGCCTACTGCGAAGACAGAGGCGAAGCCCGAGGCCAGGCCCGCGGTCAACCCAGAAGCCAAGCCCGAAGTCAAAAATGAAAGCGGGCATATGGAGGCCAAGAAATGAAACCGGAAATCATTCTGGAAATCGAGGACGAGCTCGGTCAGCTGGACGATGACGCCAGAGCGCTGATGCATCGCTGCTTTGAAAGCGCGAAGACGACCGAGGGCGTACAGACGCCGCTGGCAGTGTTTGTGCGCATCGTGGACGACGAGGAGATCCGCCGGATCAACCGCGAGCAGCGCAGCAAGGACATGTCTACGGACGTGCTCTCCTTCCCGACGGTCAATTACCCGCAGGGAAAGACCGCCAGAGACTGCGAAAAGCTCCTCAGGCGAGAATATGACCCGGAGCTTGGCGCAAGCCTTCTGGGCGATATCATCATCTCTATGGACCATGTGCGCGTGCAGGCGGCTGAGTATGGCCATAGCGTGCGCCGGGAAACGGGTTATCTGCTCACGCACGGCCTGTTTCACCTGATGGGCTATGATCATATGACACAGACCGATAAGCCTGTGATGCGCGCCATGGAAGAGCGCGCGCTTGCTGCGATCGGCCTGACGAGGGAGGAAAATGCCGTGACCGACGAGAAGCTGCTGGGGATGGCTGTGGGCATGCTTGCCTATTCTTATGTGCCGTATTCCCATTATGCGGTCGGCGCGGCGCTTCTGGCCCAAGATGGCCGCGTGTTCACCGGCTGCAATGTGGAGAACGCCGCCTACGGCAATACCATGTGCGCAGAGCGCACGGCGCTGTTCAAGGCGGTCAGCGAGGGCGCGCAGGCGTTCGAGGCGATCGCCATCGCGGCTCGGGGCTCCGCGCCGTTCCCGTGCGGCGCCTGCCGCCAGTCGCTCTACGAGTTTGCGCCAGATCTGCGCGTGATGGTCACCTGGGATGGCAATGTCCGCAAGACCACGCTGCGTCAGCTCCTGCCGGAGGGCTTCGGTCCCTCGTCCCTGGATATCTAAGGATATAAGACAAAAGAGGTAATCATGAAAGAAAACAACTTCCTTTCGGGCTTTGCCGCGATCGTCGGCCGCCCGAATGTCGGCAAGTCCACAATGATGAACGCGATGGTTGGCGAGAAGGTTGCTATCGTGTCCAATCGCCCCCAGACCACGCGCAACCGCATCATGGGCGTGGCGACTGAGAAGGATCATCAGATCGTCTTCCTCGACACGCCGGGCCTGCATAAGCCGCGCACCAAGCTGGGCGAGTATATGGTTCGATCTGTGCAGGACGCCATGGACGGCATCGATGTGCTGCTTGTGCTCGTGGATGTGAGCGACGTCGGTCCGCAGGATCGTGCGATTGTCGAGGAGATGGCGGCGCGCAATGTGAAGAAGATCCTCGTGCTCAATAAGACGGATATCGTCGACGAGGCGAAGCTGATGGCCACCATTCAGTCCTTCTCCGCGGAGAAATACGATGCGATCGTTCCGATCAGCGCGCGCACGGGCAAGAATATGGCGGAGCTGCGCAAGCTCATCGTTTCCTTCCTGCCGCAGGGCCCGAAGTATTTCCCGGACGACATGATGACCGATCAGCCGGAACGTCTGATCTGCGCGGAGATCATCCGCGAGAAGGCGCTGCTGCATCTGCGCGAGGAAGTGCCGCACGGCATCGGCGTGGAGATGATGCGCATCCAGAAGCTGAGCGATAACATGACCGAGATCCACGCGACGATCTACTGCGAGCGCGCCAGCCATAAGGGTATCATCATCGGCAAACAGGGCGCGATGCTGCGCACCATCGGCGCGGAATCCCGCAGGGATATCGAAAACCTGCTCGGCACCCGAATCAACCTGCAGCTGTGGGTCAAGGTCCGCGAGGACTGGCGCAACCGCATGGACGATCTGCGCACGCTGGGCTATGAGAATATGTAATTCTCGGCGCGAGGGGAAACCTTCGCGCTTTTTTGCAGATGAAAGAAGGGAAAGCAGATGCATATCAAGACAGAGCGTCTGATCATTACGAGATTTACGCCGGATATGGCGCAAAGCGTGCATGAAAACTCGCTGGACGAGGACAACCGCCGCTTCGTTCCGGACGAGGTGTTTGAAACCGTCGAAGAGGCGCAGGAGACGATCGAATTTCTGATGAGCTGCTATGAGAGCGGCGAGGGTCCGCTCGTGTATCCGGCGCTGCTGCATGATGGTACGGTCGTGGGCTATGTGCAGGCCGTGCCGCAGGTGGACGGCGGATACGAGATCGGCTATCATATCGGCGGACGGTATGCAAAGCGGGGATATGCATCGGAGGCTGTCGCTGCGTTTCTGCCAGTGATCGTGCAGAAGCTGTGTATTGACGGTATTACCGGCGTGTGCCTGGCCGAAAATGTGGCGTCAGTCAAGGTGATGGAGAACTGCGGCTTTAAGAAGGCGTATGAGGGCATGGGCGATTATCAGGGCAAGCGGCAAATGATCTGCCGGTATCGCTGGTCAAGATCATGACGTGTGTCCTCATGATCGAACGAAATTTCAGAAAATGGAAAGAAATCCCTTCCGTATTCCGTCTTATATGCAAAGACAGAGCGGGAGGGATTTTTCGTATGAAGCGAGGAACGGTTATTTTGCTTGCGGCGGTCATGTGCATGCTGCTGTGCAGTGCGCTTGCGGATGATTACGGCAAAGCCATTATTGTGGGAAGAAGCGGATATAAGGTGCATCTGCGCGAGGAGCCGTCCGCGGACAGCGACTCGATGGGTGTGTATTTCACAGGTACGCAGGTAAAATGTGAATCCGATCCAAATGCGGAGTGGGTTGCGGTCAAGATCGGACGGGAGCGCGGCTATATGAGGTCCGGATACCTGAAGCGGGGCGAGGCGGCGGATTACGTGACGCCGCAATTCTGGACGGGTACGGTGACTGCAACCAATTATGCCCGGCTGAGGGCAGGTCCGTCGACCGAGTATCAGTTGTATGGCACCGTGAAGACCGGCGAGAATGTGACGATCATGGGCGAGACGGATAAGCATTGGTACTATGTCGAGTATAAGGGCGAAAAGGGGTTCATGAGCGCCAATCTGATCTACACGGGAAAAATGCCGTCTGGCTCGTCAGCTTATACACAGGAATACATGTCTGAGTACGCGAATACATCGGGCTGGCGGGCTGCGTATCGCACGTATCTGCTTGAGCATGCTGACAGCAGCGATACTTTTGCGCTTATTTACGTGAATGACGACAGCGTGCCGGAGCTTGTGATCGACAGCGGTGTGGAGGCAGAGGGCTGCCAGATTCTGACGTACTCGGCCGGTCAGGTCAATGTGCTCAAGACGCGACGCCTTGGCTTTACCTATATCGAACGCGGAAACAGGCTCTGTAATTCGGACGGCATAATGGATCATTACTTTGACGACGTCTATGAAATCCGCAATGGCCGCTGGGCATGCATCGCCCGGGGCGAGTACTTTGGTTATCTTTCCGGCTGGAACGATATTCTGCAGCGTTATGTCTGCCGGTATTATCGCTGGAACGGACAGACAACTACCCTCGACCAGTATCTCATCAGCCTCGATGCCGTTTATGACGGACAGCGCGCCGTTGGCGTGGAGGAGGGCTATTCGCTTTCCAATATCCTCATGCAGCTGTAAGTTCTATTGTTGTCGCTGCTGTTCTCACTTTTCAACCGAATTAAAACGTATAAGTTAAAGGCAGTCCCTTCATGGACTGCCTTTAAGCATATGATCGGTTGTGCGCCGCGAAGCGAAGAAGGGTGCAGGGACAATGTCCCTGCGCGGGGTTCGGAGCAGCCGCCCCGACGTATCCCATGTTCTCATCCCACGTTCTTTCTGCAATCCCCGCATGCACCGCCGCAGCTCCTTGCCGCGGCCTCGTCCTGAGCGATGAGCAGCTCCTGCTGCGCTCGCTTTTTGAGCGCGTCGCCCGCGACGGCGAGCATCAGACGGATGCGGTTTTCCTGATTGACCTTCGTGGCCGAGAGATCGTAGTCGATGGGCACGATGTTGATGCCCGGATGCACCTGCGTGAGCCTTCGGATCATGCCCTTGCCTGCGATGTGGTTGGGCAGACAGCCGAACGGCTGCGCGCAGATGATGTTCTCGTAGCCGTTTTCCGCCAGCTCAAGCATCTCGGCAGTGAGCAGCCAGCCTTCGCCCATCTTGCAGCCGTAGCCGATCACATCACGGACGAGCGACTTCGTGTGCTCGAAAGCGGACGGCACGACAAAGCTGGGGCAGGCGGAGATGGTCTCGATGAGCATCTTCTCCATCTTCTGCACATACTTCTTGAGGAAGGTACAGAAGATCTTCTTGAACGGATTGCCGCCGTAGAGCCTGATGTCCTCGATGCGATTGTCGATCTTGAAGAGGATGAAGCCCATCAGGCCCGGCAGCATGTATTCGCAGTCCTGCGTGCGCAGGAACTCCTCCAGACGATTGTTGCCCAGCGGGGAATACTTGACGTAGATCTCGCCGACGATGCCCACGCGCGTCTTGCGCTCGCAGCTGCGGGGGATTGCGTCAAAGTCTGCGACGATTTTCTCCATGTTCTCGCGGATCTCTTTCTGAGACAGGCCGTGGCCCTGGTTGAACTGACTGATCAGATCGTTGTTCCAGCGCTCAATCAGCGCGTCCGTGTCGCCCTTGGCATATTCGTAGGGACGGGTTTGGTTCGCCACGTGCATGATGCAGTCGCCGTAAACCAGCGAGGAGATCACCTGACGGATCAGCGGCAGGGTCAGCGTGAAGCCGGAGCACTTTTCAAGGCCGCTCATGTTGATCGAGATGACCGGAATGTGCTCAAGACCGGCTTTTTTGAGCGCCTTGCGCAGCAGGAAGATGTAGTTGCTGGCGCGGCAGCCGCCGCCGGTCTGCGTGATGGCGAGGGCGACCTTGTACAGGTCATATTTGCCTGAGTGCAGCGCATCCAGGAACTGGCCGATGACCAGCAGCGCGGGGACGCAGGTGTCGTTGTGCACATACTTGAGGCCTTCGGCCATGACGCCGGGGCCGTCGTTTTTGAGGATCTCTACGTTGTAGCCGTTGAGATGGAAAACCTTCTCCATCAGCGAGAAGTGGAAATCCAGCATGTTCGGCGCAAGGATCGTGTAACCGGCCTCGCGCATTTCTTTGGTGAATTCGACGTGCTTGATGGCCATGGCTTACACCTCCTTTGCGCTTTCAAGCGCGCATTGCTGATCGATTGCCGCAAACAGCGAACGCAGGCGGATGCGCACGGCGCCGAGGTTGGTGATCTCGTCGATCTTGATCTGTGTGTAGATCTTGCCATTCTGCTCCAGAATATCGCGCACCTCGTCGGTGGTGATCGCGTCCACGCCGCAGCCGAAGGAAACCAGCTGAACGAGGTTCATGTCCTTCTGCGTGGTGATGTAGCGCGCGCTGGCGTATAGGCGGGAATGATAGGTCCACTGATTGAGCACGCCTACGGGTTCCTTTTTCATGTGGTGGGAGAGGGAATCCTCGGTGATCACCGCTGCGCCGAAACCGGCGATCAGCTTGTCAATGCCGTGGTTGATTTCCGGATCGACGTGATACGGACGGCCGATGAGCACGATGATGCGGCGGCCCTCGGCACGCGCAATTCCGATCATCTCTTCGCCCTTGCGGCGCATGTCGGCCATATAGCTGTCGTATGCACTGTAGGCGGCGTCGCTGGCAGCGCGCACCTCGCGAAGCGTGATGTCCGGGAAATGCCTCTGCAGGATCGCGGTCAGCTTCTTCGGGAATTCGCGGCGGCGATCCAGACCTACATAGTCATGGATGAAATCGACCTCACGTACGGACGGCATGTTTGCGGAGATGACCTCCGGATAATACGCGACGACAGGACAGTTGTAATGATTGTCGCCGAGATGCTCGTCGAGGTTGTAGCTCATGCAGGGGTAGAAGATGTGCTTCACACCCTGCCGGATCAGCCATTCGATGTGGCCGTGCAGCAGCTTCGCCGGGAAGCAGACGGTATCCGAGGGGATCGTCGCCTGTCCGGCGATGTACAGATCGCGCGAGGAGAAGGGAGAGGCGACCACGTCAAAGCCGAGCTTGGTAAACAGCGCATGCCAGAACGGCAGCAGCTCGTACATGTTCAGGCCCATCGGCAGGCCGATTTGCCCACGCGGCGCGTTTTCGCTGCGCGCATCCATGAGCGCTTTGAGCTTTTCCTGCTTGTAGCTGTACAGGTTCAGCGTGCTGACCGTCTTGCTGCCGGCAACGGGCTTGTCGCAGCGGTTGCCGCTGATGTAGCGGCGCTTTGCGCCGAAGCTGTTGATCGTGAGCCGGCAGTGGTTTTCGCAGCCATTGCAGCGCGTATGGGTCACTTCATTGCTGAAAGATTCCAGCGCGTCCAGGCCCAGCACAGTGCTTTCGACCGGGATCAGGCTGCGCTGCTCCCTGGCGTGTAGTGCAGCGCCGTAAGCGCCCATCAGGCCGGCGATGTCCGGGCGGACAACGTCAACCTGCAGCTCGTTTTCAAACGCGCGCAGCACCGCGTCATTGAGGAACGTGCCGCCCTGCACGACGATATGCTTTCCAAGCTCCTGCGCGCCGGAGCAGCGGATGACCTTGTACAGCGCGTTCTTGACCACGGAGATGGACAGGCCTGCGGAGATGTCGGTCACGTCCGCGCCGTCCTTCTGCGCCTGCTTCACGGAGGAATTCATGAACACCGTGCAGCGGGAGCCGAGATCGACCGGTTTGCGCGCGGCCAGCCCCAGCTGAGAGAATTCGGCGATGTCGTAGCCCAGCGCGTTTGCAAACGTCTGCAGGAACGAGCCGCAGCCGGAGGAGCAGGCTTCGTTGAGGAAGATGTTGTCGATCACGCCATTGTGAATCTTGAAGCATTTGATGTCTTGTCCGCCGATGTCGATGATGAAGTCGACGTCCGGCATGAAGGCCTTTGCTGCGGTGAAGTGCGCCACGGTTTCAACCAATCCGAAATCCACGCCGAACGCGCTGCGGATCAGATCCTCGCCGTAGCCGGTGACCGCGCCCGCGCGGATGACCCAGTCCGGGTGCTCGCGGCGCAGATCGGTGAGGAAAGCGCGCACATGCGGCACGGGATCGCCGGAATTGGACTGATAGCGGGTATAGAGCAGCTCGCCGCTTTCGGAAATGACGACGGACTTGATCGTCGTGGAGCCGGAGTCGACGCCCAGATACACATTGCCCGCGTATCCGTCGGGATCGCGGCGGGCGACCTTTGCGCGCGCATGGCGTTCGCGGAAGGTGGAAAGATCGTCTTCGTTTTCAAAGAGCGCGGGAAGAGCGTGATAGCTCTCCGTGGAATGGAACGCGTCGATGGCCTCGATACAGTCGTCGAGCCGCATGTCTTCCATCGCCTGATGCGCAGCGCCCAGCGCGACAAAGTAGAGCGAGTTTTCTGGACAGAGGCCGCAAAGGCCCAGCGCCTCGTCAAAGCAGGCGCGCAGCTCGCTCATGAATGTCAGCGGGCCGCCAAGATAGACCACATTGCCCTCGATCGGGCGGCCCTGTGCAAGGCCTGCGATGGTCTGGTTGACCACAGCCATGAAAATCGAGCGAGCGACGTCCGCGCGCTTTGCGCCCTGATTGAGCAGGGGCTGCACGTCCGTCTTGGCGAATACGCCGCAGCGGGAGGCGATGGTATAGGTGCGTTCGGCTCTGGCGGCCTCTTCGTTCATTTCGGAAGGGGTGATCGCCAGCAGCGTCGCCATCTGATCGATGAACGCGCCGGTGCCGCCCGCACAGGAGCCGTTCATGCGGACCTCGAGCGTGCCCTTGAGGAACAGGATCTTCGCGTCTTCGCCGCCCAGCTCGATGATCGCGTCTGTGCCCGGCAGGAAAAGATCCGCGGCCACCTTCGTCGCGTAAACCTCCTGCACAAAGGGAATATGGGCGCCCAGCGCAAGGCCCATGCCCGCAGAGCCGGAGATGCTCAGGCGAACGGGCGCGCCGTGTGCGACGTCATGATCAAGGCGCGTGAGCAGTTCGCGCGTCTTCTGGCTGATGAGAGAATAGTGTCGGTCATAACAGGAATAGACAATCTTGTCCTCGCTGTCCAGCACCACGCACTTGATGGTCGTGGAGCCGATGTCCAGGCCGATTCGAAGAGTATCAGACATGGTATGCGATCCTTTCTGAAAAATGTCGTATATCGGAATATGAATGCTCACACATGATATAAAATGGCAGAAAACTGCATTTTATAAAAAAGTATTATAATTGAAGTACATTCGGATTTCAACGGGTATTCAGAAAGAGTCAGTTTGTTGTTTAAATCTTTACGCAATCTTTATGCACGATTCCCGGGGGCGGCAGGGGAGCGGAATTGAGTGGGATGACTTGAAGAAATGACCGGAATCTGTTATAATCTCAAGATGGTTGAATGTGTGTACTTGACTGCCGAAGGAAAGGGGATACGGCCTGTGGCCAAACTGGAGGCTTACGATAAATCGCTGGATTACTCCTATGCGCCGGGCATTTTCCCGGCGACGGAATGCCTGAAAAACGCGCCGGATCGCTGCCTGCGTCTGCTGCTTTCTTCCAGCAGCGAAAAGAGCGAGGGCGCTAAGAGCCTGCGCGCACAGGCAGAATCGGCCGGTATTCGCGTGGAGATTGCGGACAGAGCGCTGGAGCGCATCAGCAGGAAGGAAAACTGCTTTGCTGCGATGGTTTACAAAAAGCAGGAGGGCGTTTTCTCCGAGTGTGCGCCGCATATTGTGCTGGTCAATCCCAGCGACAGCGGCAATCTGGGCACGATTCTTCGCACGGCGCTGGGGTTTGGCCTTGTGAATATCGCCATCATCCGTCCGGCGGTCGATTCAGACGATCCGCGCGTCACGCGCGCGTCGATGGGTGCGGCATTCTCGCTGCATGTCCGCCATTTCGATTCCTTCGACGCCTATCGCGCCGAGTTTCCGCAGCGCCGGCTTTTCCCGTTCATGCTCACGGGCGCCGTGCCGCTTGGAGAAGCGGTCAAAAAGGCCAGCGGCGATTTCTCGCTGGTCTTCGGCAACGAAGCCACTGGCCTGCCGGATGTGTTTGCCGAATATGGAATCAGTACGCTGATTCCGCACAGCGGCAAGATTGATTCGCTTAATCTGGCGATCGCAGCTGGCATCGGCATGTATGCTTTTACGAACAAGCAGGAGGCTTGATGATATGATGAAGATTGTTCTGGATGCCATGGGCGGCGACTACGCGCCCAAGGTTAACGTGGACGGCGCGATCGACGCGCTGCGCGAGTTTGACGATATTCAGGTGCTGCTCGTCGGCCCACAGGAGCTCCTTGAAAAGACCATCGGCGAGTACGCCGATCAGGCGGCATACTCCGCGGTGAAGGAGCGCCTTCATGTGGTCAATGCCACCGAGGTGATCACTACCGAGGAGCACCCGGTCATGGCGCTTCGCCGCAAGAAGGATTCCACCTTCAATGTCGGTATGGATCTCGTGCGCCGCAAGGAGGCGCAGGCCTTTGTTTCCGCCGGCTCGACCGGCGCGGTGATGGCGGGTTCGATGTTCAAGATCGGCCGCATCAAGGGCGTCGACCGTCCGGCGCTGGCTGCGCCGCTGCCCGTTCCTGGCCGTACGATGCTGCTGGTGGACGCGGGCGCGAATACCGACTGCAAGCCGGAGTGGATCAACCAGTTCGCCATGATGGGCAGCATCTACATGAAGCGCGTCATGGGCGTTGAGAACCCCAAGGTTGGTCTGGTCAATATCGGCGTGGAGGCTGCCAAGGGCAACGAGCAGGCGCAGCAGGCCCATGCGCTGATGAGCAATCAGAATGTCTATCAGTTCATCGGCAATATCGAGGCGCGTGATACCATGGCCGGCCTGTGCGACGTGCTCGCCGCGGACGGCTTCATCGGCAACGTCGTGCTCAAGAATACCGAGGGTGTGATCTCTGCGCTCTTTGGCCTGCTCAAGCAGGGTCTGATGAGTACCACCAAGGGCAAGGTTGCCGCGCTTCTGGCCAAGGATACCTTCAAGTCGCTCAAGAACAGCTTCAATTCCGAAGAGGTCGGCGGCGTTCCGCTGCTGGGTGCGGACGGCGCGGTTATCAAGGCGCACGGCAACTCCAATGCGCGCGCGATCTTCTGCGCGCTGCGTCAGGCGCGCACGGTGGTGTCCACCGGCGTTGTCGAGGAGATTCGCGCAGGCGTCGCGCTGCTTTCTGCCAACAAAGAGACGACTGAAAACGCATAAGCACCAATCGCTTGATTGATTCTTAGATATTGATTATTGCAAGGAGGAAACACACAATGATGGAGAAGCTTGTTGCCATGATCGTCGAGCAGCTGGGTGTGAACGCCGCTGACGTCAAGCCGGAGAGCCGCCTGAAAGAGGATCTGCAGGCAGACAGCGCGTCGATCATGATGCTGGTCATGGATGTGGAGAATGAGTTTGGCATCGAGGTCGAGGACGACGCGATCGAAAAGGTCAAGACCGTCAGCGATATGGTCAGCTACATCGAAGCGAAGATGTAATGCCGCAAGGCATAGAGAATCTTGAGGCTCAGAGGCTGATGCCAAGAGATTGTTTTGCTAAAAAACAGCCCGCTGCCGGGTTTTGCTCCGGCAGCGGCTTTCCCGTGTATTTCGCTTGGCGCGAAGGTGTTTTGTGCGAAGCGAAATGGACGGGAGCTGCGATGAAAGGAATTGAATCATGAACTATCGTGCACTTGAGCAGGCGATCGGCCATACCTTTGCCGACAGCGCGCTGCTCGATCTGGCGATGACGCATCCCTCGTACGCCCTGCAGCACAAATGCAGGGACAATCAGCGCCTGGAGTTTCTGGGCGACGCCGTGCTGGAGCTGTGCGTCAGCCGCGTCCTGTATCATAAGTTTCCCAAGCTCAAGGAAGGCCAGCTGACCCGCAGGCGCGCTGCGCTGGTGTGCGAGGCAAATCTCGCGCAGGCGGCTGTGCGCTTTGGGCTGGGTGCTTTTCTCAAGCTCGACCGCGGCGAGGAGGTCGTCGGCGGTCGGGAGAATCCCTCGATCCTTGCCGATACAATGGAGGCGGTGATCGCTGCCGTCTATCTGGATGCGGGCATGGATGCTGCGGCAAAGCTGGTCGATCTGGCGATGGGTGATTATGAGTCCGCCGCGCGCAGCGATCGTGACGCCAAATCGGCCCTGCAGGAGTATCTGCAGGCGCTGGGCGAGGAGACGCCCAGTTACGAGATCATCGCGCAGGACGGTCCGCCGCATGCGCGTGTGTTTACGGCCAGGGTGCTGCGCGGCGACGGCACGGAGCTGGGCCGCGGCCAGGGTGCTAGAAAGCAGCGCGCCGAGGAGGCTGCCGCGCAGATGGCGCTGCAGGCGCTGGGCCAAAAGAAATAACCGGCAGGGAAGAAGCAATAGAAAGGAGTCGCAACCGTGCGGCTGAAACGACTGGAAATATACGGCTTCAAATCGTTCGCAGACAGAACGGTTGTCGTGTTCGATCAGGGCATCACGGGCATCGTGGGCCCCAACGGCAGCGGCAAATCAAATCTGTCCGATGCGGTGCGCTGGGTGCTCGGCGAGCAGAGCGCCAAGGCGCTTCGCGGCGGCAAGATGGAAGACGTCATCTTCAACGGCACGCAGAAGCGCAAGCGTCTGGGTTATTGCGAGGTTTCGCTCGTCTTTGACAACGAGGACCACGCGCTGCCGGTGGATTTTACAGAAGTCATGATCACCCGCCGCGTCTATCGCAGCGGCGAGGGTGAATACTACATCAACAAGGCGGCCTGCCGCCTGCGCGATATCATCGAGCTTTTCCGCGACACGGGCGTGGGCAAGGAAGGCTATTCGATCATCGGTCAGGGACGAATCGGCGAGATTCTCTCCCAGAAGAGCGAGGATCGCCGCGGCATCTTCGAGGAGGCCGCAGGCATCGTCAAATACCGCACGCGCAAGGAAGAAAGCGAAAAGCGTCTTAGCAACATGCGCGATAACCTCTCCCGCGTGGAGGATATCATTGCCGAGCTGGAAAGCCAGCTTGAGCCGCTGGCTAAGGCGAGCGAGACGGCGAGGCATTATCTGGCCCTGCGCGACGAACTGCGCGTGCTGGAGTGCTCGTCCTTCGTCCTTCGCAGCGATCGTGCCAAGGAGCGCATCGAGGACGCAGAGCAGATGCTCACCGGCCTGCGCGAGGCGATTGAGCAGGAAGAACGCCGTGCAGCAGAACTGACGCTTGTCCGTGACAGCGCAAACGAGACCGCGCAGGAGCTGGACGCGCAGGTTTCCGCATCGCACGACGAAGTGCTTTCGCTCACGCGCGAAAAGGAAGCGCGCGAGGGCGAGTTGGCGATGCTGCGCGCCGAGATTGCGCGCATGGAAAAAGATGTGCTCAGCCTCAGCCAAGAGGAGGACGTCCGCCGTCTGCGCAGCGAAGCGCTGGATGACGAGATCCGCAAAAACGAAGCGGACACGCTGGATGCACGCGCGCAGATCACCGAACTGCAGCGCGCCCTTCGGACCAAAGAAGCTGCGCTGGAAGCCGCGCAGGAAGCGGCCCGAGAGGCAGAGGAACAGCTGGAAGCGCACCAGAGCGCGATCATCGACGCGATGAACCGCTTGAGCGACGTTCGCACCAGCGAGGCAAGGCTTTCGACCATGCGCAGGGAGCTTGAGCGCCGCGGTGAGGAAGCCGCCGCCCAGCGGAAGGAATTATCCGTTATCGCAGAACAGCTCGAGGAGCAGCTTGCCGAGGCGCGCGAGGAGCTGGACAGCTTCAAGCAGGCCGAGAGCGAACTGCAGGAAGCCGAACGCCGCATCGATCAGGAAAATCAGGAGGCGGCGCAGAAGATTGCCCGCATCCAACAGGCGATCACTGAGGCAAATGGTCAGATGCAGGGTGCAGCGAGCCGTCTGCGCGTGCTGCGCGAGATGGAGCGCGATTATGCAGGCTATCAGCAGGCAGTCAAGCAGGTGCTGCTGCATGCGCGCTCAAACAGCGGTGTGCGCGGCGTCGTGGCGTCACTGATGCAGGTGCCTAAGGATCTGGAGCGCGCGGTGGAAGCTGTGCTCGGCGGCGCGCTTCAAAACGTGGTGACCAGCGACGAATACGTCGCCCGCGACATGATCGCCTATCTGCGCAGCAATAAGCTGGGCCGCGCGACGTTCCTGCCGATGACGACGATCACGGGCAGGACGCTCAATCAACAGGAGCGCCAGCTGCTTAGCATGCCCGGTTGTGTGGGCGTGGCCAGCGAGCTGGTGAGTTTTGCACCGGAATACCGTGGAATTGTGGAAAACCTCCTTGGCCGCACCGTCGTGGCCGAGAATCTGGACGCAGGCATCGAAATCATGCGCCGCGGCAGGCATGCGTTCCGTCTGGTGACGCTGGAGGGCGACGTCATGCACTCCGGCGGCTCAATGACGGGCGGCAGCTCCGCTTCGCGCATGACGAGCCTGCTCTCGCGCGAGCGCGAGATCAAGGAGCACGAAGAGCTGCTTGCAAGGCTTGAGGCACAGATCAAGGATTATGAGGCGCGTCTGGAGCGTGGAGAGGCTTTCCGTCAGGAGATCAAGCAGCGCCGTGCGAAGGCGTTTGACGCGCTTCATCAGGCGCAGATCGACGTATCCATCGCCAGCGAGCGCCTGCGTACGCTGACGCAGCAGCGCGAAAACCACGCGCTCCAGGAGCAGCGCTGTGAGCTGCTCAATACGCAGATTGCGCAGAACCTTGCGCAGATCGACAGCCAGCTGGCCGGCGCGCGCAGCACGCAGGCCGGTGAGGAGCGCACCAGCGATGAGATGAGCCGCCGCACGGGCGAGCTTTCCGATATTCTCTATGAAAAGCGCGATGCGCTGGATCAGCTCCGCGACGAGGCGCAGACCATGCGTGTGGCTCTGGCTGCCCGCGAGCGCGACCTCACGGCCCTCATCGCCGACGGTGCACGCATGCATCGCGAGCAGGAGGACATCGCATCCCAGCTCTATCAGGCGCACGAGAGCCGCGAAAAGCTGATTCTCGAGCATCAGAAGGCGACCGAGCAGATGGCCGGAGATACGGCGCTGTCTGCGCGCTGCAGCGAGCAGCTGGACAAGGCGCAGCAGGATCTTTCTGAAAAGCAGACAAAGCGCGCCGAAACCCAGGAGAAGATCCGCAGCCTGACGCAGGAGATCGACGCTTTGCGCGAGACGCTCTCCCAGGACCAGGATAAGTGCCACAAGGCAGAGATGGTGCTCTCGCGCACGCAGACAGAGCTTTCTCAGATGCAGCAGCGCATCTGGGACGAATACGAGCTGACCTATGCGGGCGCGAAGGAGTATCTGCGCGAGCCGTTTGACCTTGCTGCAAGCGACAGGCGCAGCGGAGAAATCCGCCGCGAGATCCGCGCGATGGGCCCGGTCAATGTCACCGCCGTGGAGGATTACCGCGTTTGCCGTGAGCGTTATGAGGAGCTCGCCAGCCAGAGGGACGATCTGCTCAAGGCACAGAACGACCTGCAGGGCATTATCGAGACGCTCCAGCGCCAAATGGAGCGCCAGTTCATGGAGAATTTCCGTCTGATGCAGACGTATTTCGCCGAGACGTTCGCCAAACTCTTTGGCGGCGGTCATGCGGAGCTTCGTCTTCTGGATGAAGGCGATGTGCTCGGCTGCGGCATTGAGATCGTGGCGCAGCCCCCCGGCAAGAAGCTGCAGCTGCTCTCGCTCCTTTCCGGCGGCGAACGCGCGCTGACGGCGATCGCGATTCTCTTTGCGATGCTCAGACTCAAACCTACGCCATTCTGCTTCCTTGACGAGATCGAGGCGGCGCTGGATGACGGCAATATCTCCACGTTCGCCGATTATCTGCGCGAATTCTCGCGCGATACGCAGTTCGTCGTCGTCACCCACAGAAAGGGCACGATGGAGCGCTGCGACGGTCTGTACGGCGTGGCGATGGAGGAAAAGGGCGTATCGACCATGCTCAGCGTCGAGCTCAAGGACGTGAGCGACGACGCCATGGAATAACGGCGCTCTGCGATGAGAAAGAATACTGAAAGGGGACAATACCATGGCATTCTTTGGCTTTGGCAAGAAGAAGGAAGAGAAGTTCGAGGCGCAGCAGCCTGCAGCCGATCCGGCTGCGCAGGAGGATACGCCTGTTGACGAGGAGAAGAAGGGACTCTTTTCCCGCCTGTGGAATGGCCTTTCCAAAACGCGCACCAACGTTGCCGGCCGTGTGGACGAGCTGATTGAGGCGACGGAGGAGATCGACGAGGATTTCTATGAGGATCTGGTGGATATCCTGATCATGAGCGATATGGGCGTGCGCACCAGCGACAAGGTGATCGGGGAACTCAAGGCGCGCATTGAAGCGCAGAAGATCACCGACGCCCGCAAGGCGCGCGAGATCCTCAAGCAGATCCTCAAGGAGATCATGGACATGCCGCGCAAGCCCCTCCAGTGGCCGATGATCATGATGGTCGTCGGTGTCAATGGCGTGGGCAAGACCACCACCATCGGCAAGCTGGCGATGCGCTTCAAGGACGCGCGTCATAGTGTCGTGCTTGCCGCTGCGGATACGTTCCGCGCCGCTGCCGCCGATCAGCTGGAGATCTGGTCCGAGCGCGCGCAGGTGCCAATCGTCCGCCATGCCGAGGGCGCGGACCCGGCGGCCGTCGTGTTCGATGGCATCCAGAAGGCGAAGGCGAGCGAGGCCGATCTGCTGATCGTCGATACTGCCGGCCGCCTGCATAACAAGAAGAACCTCATGGAGGAGCTTCGCAAGATTTCCCGCATCATTGCCCGTGAGTACGAGGGCGCCGAGGTGCGCACCCTGCTGGTCATCGACGCGACCACCGGCCAGAACGGCCTGCAGCAGGCGCGCGAGTTCGCCTCCGTTGCGGATGTCTCCGGCATCGTGCTCACCAAGCTCGACGGCACCGCCAAGGGCGGCATTGCTGTGGCGATCATGGATGAGCTGAGGCTGCCCGTGCTCTATATCGGCGTGGGCGAGGGCATTGAGGATCTGCAGGCCTTTGACGCCGGCGCGTTTGTCGATGCGATTTTCTAAGTGACTTAGTTATCTTTCAGCCTCGTCTGATCGGACAGAGGTTTGTAAATGAGTACGGCCTCAGGCCGGCAGGGAGGTGCGCTTTGTGAGAATACTTAAGCGTTTTCTGAGCTTCATTGCCTCGCGCATGTTCTTTCTCACGGTCATCAGCGCGCTGCTGATTATCTCGTTTTATCTGGCGATGAATACCGCCAATATCTGGGTGCTCATTGACGACGGCCTGGGCGCGCGCGCCTCGGTTGTGCTCATGAATGAGGATTCGGCGGATCTGATCAAGTATTTCAGGCAGGAATTCATCAGCCAGGATCCCGTTCTGCAGGTGGGGCTGAGCGATACCTCGCCATATATGGACTATGAGATCCGCGGCTTTGATCATCGCGTGCGCATGGTCTCCGTCTGGTCCTGGCCATGGGAGAACGTGGCGCGCGCCGAGGTGATCGAGAGCATCCCCGCAATCGACGGCACGATCCGCTCCTCCCGGCGCGAGGCTGCGCTTGCCGCCGGCGGCGAGGCGCGCCTGTCCCCGCCGGCTTGGGCGACGTCGCGCTATCGCGTGACGCTCACGCGCACGGCGGGCCGCTGGATGATTTCCAACCTGCAGCTGATTGAACAGATTGAAGAATGACGAATTTTGATTTTCTCAAACAGGGCGCGATGCTTGCGCCGATGGCCGGCGTGACGGATATGCCCTTTCGATTGATTTGCCATGAGATGGGCTGTCCGATGGCGGTCAGCGAGATGGTCAGTGCGAAGGGGTACGTCCTTGCGCCCAAAGACAACAGGGCTTCGCGCGAGCTGCTCGCCGTCGCGCCCGGGGAAGAAGGCGCAGTGATCCTGCAGATATTCGGTCATGAGCCGGATATCATGGCCAAAGCGGCTGAGGAACTTACGCGAGAAGGCCGCTACGCCATGCTGGATATCAACATGGGCTGTCCCGTGCCCAAGATTGTGGGCAACGGGGAGGGCAGCGCGCTGATGAAGAATCCGCAGCTGGCTGCTGAGATTGTACGCGAGGTGGTGTCTGCGTCCCATGTGCCGGTCACAGTCAAGATGCGTCTGGGCTTTGACGCAGGGAGTGAAACATATCTGGAGCTTGGCCCCATGGTCGAGCGTGCGGGCGCGGCGATGATCACGCTGCATGCGCGCACGCGCAGCCAGTATTACGAAGGCCATGCAGACTGGAGCGCAATCAAGCGCCTCAAGGAGCGCGTATCCATTCCCGTCGTGGGCAATGGCGATGTGACGAGCTGGCAGGACGCGATGCATATGATTGGGGAAACCGGATGCGACGGCGTGGCGATCGGCCGCGCGGCGCAGGGCAACCCGTGGATCTTCGAGCAGGTTCGCGATGGTCTGAC
Organism: Clostridiales bacterium; assembly: GCA_015056305.1. GTDB lineage: Bacteria > Bacillota > Clostridia > Christensenellales > Aristaeellaceae > Ventricola. The sequence goes on from SVGO01000015.1 coordinate 22,395, forward strand.
CGGAAAGAGCGTGCGTGAAATCCCGGCATCCGAGAAGCTCGAAGTGCTGCTGCGCCATGTGCGCATGCTTGCCGGGATGAAGGGCGAAGCTGTGGCCGTGCGCGAGATGCGCCGCCATGTGGTCTGCTACGTCAAGGGCATGCGAGATGCGGCGAAGATCCGAACGAAGGTCAACAGCATCCTGACGATCGACATGCTTGAAGAAGCGCTCACGGCGTTCATGCTCTCCAGAGAATGACAGAATACGAAGAACAGGATCGGTGTTTTACCGGTCCTGTTTTTGTATGCCAATACAAAAAAGTACGTTTTATGCGAGCGCTGAGGCGATGTTGATCAGCGCTGTGAACAGGGACAGCGAGAGCAGCGTACGGCGCTTTTTCCGCGATCCGGACGTCAAACCGGGAACCATAGGCAGGATCGTTCCCAGAATCGCGCCCGGCAGCAGCCAGAGCAGGATGTCCGCGTGGGGGAGATTCAGCCGCAGACGGATGAGCATGACGATCAGCTTGCCTGCCATTGCGCACAGGGCGATGGTCAGCGCCGCGCAGGAAGCCTCGTCCTCGCCGGCGTCAAAGAGCAGCGGATAGATCATCAGCGTCAGCGGCACAGCGCCAAAGGAGAGAAACGACGCGAGCAGACCCAGCAGCAGCGCGGCAGGCAGGGATGCCATGCGCGTGATTGACAGCGGCCGGATCGTTCCCGACAGGCCGGAGAAGTACACCGCGGGCAGGGCGAGGATGGTAAAGAGCAGGGCGTTTTGCAGCAGCATCGCAGAAGAGACAGAGAGCACCGAGAAAAAGCGTGCGCTGATCAGATCGCCCAGCGCGCCGCCGGTCAGGCTGCCAATCGCAAGAAACAGCAGTTCGTCCTGATGCAGGGGAAGCGGCTTGCTGAGCATGAAAAAGGCGCTTGTCAGCGCTGCACTCAACGTGCCTGCCGTGCAGAGCATGGCGACGGCAGGCGGCTCCAGCGGGGAGACGGCGTCCAGCAGAGGGCGCAGCAGCGTGGACGTGCCCAGTCCGTTTGCCGCGCCCAGACAGGTACATATGCACGCGAGAATGAAATAAATCATGCCTGAATCGAACCGAAGCGTGCGGCGCTGCCCAGTGCATCCTCGATGCGCAGCAGGCGGTTGTATTTGGCAACACGCTCGCTGCGGCACGGCGCGCCCGTCTTGATCTGACCACAATTCAGCGCAACGGCTAGATCGGAGATGGTGGTGTCCTCGCTTTCGCCGCTGCGATGGGAGACGATGGTCTTAAATCCCTTTTGCTGGGCAAGCTGCGCTGCGCGGATGGTCTCGCTCAGCGTGCCGATCTGATTCGGCTTGAGCAGAATGGCGTTGCCGCAGCCCATGGAGATCCCCTTCGCGAGTCGCTTTTCATTGGTGACGAACAGATCGTCGCCCACAAGCTGGCAGCTTGCGCCAAGCGTCTTGGTCATTGCCTGCCAGGCAGGCCAGTCCTCTTCGCCGAGCGCATCCTCGATGGATCGGATCGGATACTGGCCAAGCAGCGTCTGCCAATGCTCGGTGAGCTCATGGCTGGTATAGCTGCGTCCGCTCTTGGGCAGGGTATAGCCCCGCTTGTCCTTCCATTCGCTGGCGGCTGCGTCCAGCGCGAGGGCAATATCCGCGCCCGGGGCATAGCCTGCGCGCGTGATCGCTTCCAGAATCAGCTCAATGGCCTCCGTTTCGCTGCCGAGGTCCGGCGCAAAGCCGCCTTCGTCGCCGACAGCCGTGGAAAGGCCGCGCTTTTTGAGCAGCGCAGCGAGCGCATGATAGACCTCCGTGCCCATGCGCAGCGCGCCGCGAAAGCCCTCCGCACCGGAGGGAACGATCATGAATTCCTGAACATCGAGGTTGTTGGCTGCGTGCGCGCCGCCGTTGAGGATGTTCATCATCGGCATAGGCAGCGTCACTGCCTGCATACCGCCCAGGAAACGATACAGCGCGACGCCCTGCGCACTGGCTGCTGCCTTGGCGCAGGCCATGGAGACGGCCAGTGTGGCATTTGCGCCAAGGACGGACTTGTTGTCTGTGCCGTCGAGCGCGATGAGCGCATTGTCGATGGCGCTTTGGTCACCGGCGTCCATGCCGCGCAGCGTCTTATCGATGCTCGTAGATACGTTTTTGCATGCACGGCGTACGCCTTTGCCGCCATAGAGCTGCATATCCCCATCCCGCAGCTCCAATGCCTCGAATTTTCCCGTCGATGCGCCGCTGGGCGCGATGGCCGTACAGGTTATGCCGCAGCTGAGGCTGACTTCCGCCTCGACGGTCGGATTGCCGCGCGAGTCGAGCACTTCTCGGCCCAGCACGCTCACGATTTCAGTTCTGGACATACGATTCCTCCGCGTTTCGTTTTGCTCAGCATGCTCGGTTTTTCCGGAATATATACAAAAAACGAAGCCGGACTTGCCGGCTTCGCGGGATGGGAATTCGTTTCGCATCCAATAGAATGACAGAAACGGTCAAGAGAGAGGAAGGGAATGGAAGAGAATCAGAACTTGAGGAACCAGGTGGAGATGTAGCCGGTCTGGCCGCCTACTTCGGTCTTGGTCCAGTCGGTGCCCTTGTCAAGCACCGGGATCTTCGTGCCTACAGGGATGGTGGCCAGCACGGCGCTGTTCAGGCTCGAGCCTTTGCGGAAGTTGACGTAGCTGTTGCCGTTGGGATTGTAGACAGTGGCAGTGCCGGAGGCAGCCTGATCGGAGACCTTCAGGTACTTGGCCATCATGTAGCCGGTCTGGCCATCCACCTTCACCTTGTACCAGCCGTCGATCTTCGCCAGCAGGGTCACGCTTTTGCCGTTGCGGTAGTAGCCCAGCGCCTTGGCAGACGTGCTCGGCTCACTGCGCAGGAACAGCACCTGCGTGTCCGAAGGGTTGTTTACGATCGCAGTGCCGATGGCAGTGCTGCTATCCACGGAGCCGGTCGGCTTGCTGGAGGAGAGCCACAGGCTGGCCATATAGCCGGTCTTGCCGCCGAGCTCAACCTTGCTCCAGCCGTCTTCGGTGGAGAGCACGGTGACAGCGGTGCCGCGCGGATAGGAACCCAGGATGTCGCCGTTCGGGGCGTTGCGCAGGTTCAGGCCGCGGGTGTTGGTGTTCACATAGCGGGTGTAGCTGGCAGAGCCTTCCGCACCCAGATACTGGGTGTACATGTAGCCCTTCTGACCGCCGACCTGAACAAACGCCCAGCTGCCGTCGTAGCCGAGCACCTCCACCTCGGTGCCCCAGCCGTACTTGCCCAGCACCTCGGATTCGGTGGTCGCCTCGGCGCGCAGATTCAGCGTACCGGCGGTGACGACGCGGATCTCGTTTTCAGCGTTTGCGCCAAACGGAACCGCCATCGCCATGCACATCATTGCGGCAAGGGCCGCCTTCTTGTTGTTGTTTTTCATCAGGAATTCCTCCTTTGTCATTGCGAAGGCGTCCAAGCGGCCGCTCTTGAGCGTCTTCTGCACATATGACGAAACAGCAGAAACGATTATTGCCACATAATCATTTCCAACTTCTGGCAGGAAGAATATGATGATGAAGAAAAACAAGAAATAACAAGAAAAAGAACGCATGTTTTTGCATGCGTCCAGCCGCTCTGGAATGTATTGTCAGCGGGAAAGGATTGCCGATTCGGGATCAAACGCGAATACGGCGGGATGCGTAAGTTCCATGCGCATGCCCGTGATGGGATGAACGAAGCTGAGTGACACAGCCGAAAGCTGATGATATGTCAGCCCAAGGGCGCGGGATACCGCTTCGGATGCATCTGTTCTGTATCGCGTGTCGCCCAGCAGCGGACAGCCGATATGCGTCATATGCACGCGCAGCTGATGTGTGCGCCCTGTGACGGGCGAGAGACGCATGTGTGTAACCATCTGCCCATCGGGCAGAGAAATACGCTTAAGCGCCTTGTAGCGGCTTACAGCACGCTGTCCGTCCTGCGATACGATCCGGGTGAAGCTGTCCGGATGCTCACGGGCGATCGGCGCGTCGATCTCGCCTTCACCGGGTTCCGGACAGCCCAGTACCCATGCCTCGTAGACCTTGGAAAATGAGCCTGACCGCATCTGCTGCTGCAGGTGCGCCTGGGCGTAAGGCAGCTTGGCAAAGAGGACAATACCTGTCGTCTCGCTGTCCAATCGGTGCACGGGATGCGCGCCATAGCCCAGATAGGCATGCACGCGGCCTTCCAGCGTGTCGCTGCCGCCCGGCGCAGAGGGGGAGGGATGGCACTGCAGCAGCGCTGGTTTGAATACGGCCAGCAGCGCCTCATCCTCATAGATGATTTCAAGCGGAGAACGCACGTCCGGCGTAGCCTTTGGCGGCTCATAGCCGTCCAGTACGACGCGCACGATCATTCCTTCGCGCACTTTCTGATTGGAAAAAAAGGGCGCCGCGTCAACGGTGACGGCGCCCTGCGCTTTTGCGTTTCGCGTCTGCCTGCCGGAGAGCGCCATTGGTCCGCGCAGCAGCTGCTGCAGCGTGAGTCCGGCCTCTTCTGCGGTGACGATGTGAATCAATTCCATCTTTTACTATTCTCAGATAAGAACGATCTGTATGCGCGAAGCGAGGAAGGGGTTTGGGGATGCCGGGGAACTCGCATAGTCGCGCAAGCGCTCCTTGCAATTCCTAACGTTCCGCCTGCCTGCTTCCGCCACTGGCGGCGGCAGGCTTCAGTCCCAAGCAGGTTTGGGCGGCAGCCCAATGGGTCCCTTGAATGCATATAGCGCAAACTGACTTGAGATTGGTATTAAAGTACTTTGCTCAGGAAGTCCTTGGTGCGCGGGTTCTGCGGATGGTCAAACAGATCGCGCGGATGGCCCTGCTCGCAGATGACACCTTCGTCCATGAACAGCACGCGGTTGCAGACCTCACGCGCGAAGCCCATCTCGTGGGTAACGATGACGCAGGTCATATCGTTTTCGGCCAGGCCCTTGATAACCTCGAGCACCTCGCCGACCATTTCCGGGTCGAGCGCAGAGGTCGGCTCATCAAAGAGCATGACTTCCGGCTCCATCGCCAGCGCGCGCACGATTGCAAGGCGCTGCTTCTGGCCGCCGGAGAGGCGGGAGGGCTTGTTGTCGCGCTTGTCGCTCAGGCCCACGCGCTCCAGCAGCGCTTCTGCCTTGGCGATGGCCTCGTCCTTGCTCTGCTTGCCCAGCAGGATCGGCGCGAGGGTGATGTTGTCGATGACGGACATGTGCGGGAAGATGTTGAAGTGCTGGAACACCATGCCCATCTTCTGACGATGCTTGTCAATGTTGAGCTTCTTGTCGGCGATGTCCACGCCGTTAAACCAGATGTGGCCGCTGGTCGGCTCCTCCAGGCGATTCAGGCAGCGCAGGAACGTGGACTTGCCGGAGCCGGACGCGCCGATCAGAGAAACGACCTCGCCCTTGTGAATGGTTTCGGTGATGCCGGAGAGCACCTTCAGGCTTCCGAAGCTCTTGTGCAGATCCTCGACACGGATCAGCTCGGGCGCGCTCTTGTAATCAAAATTCTCTCTCATGATCAATCGCCCTCCTTGAGCTTCTTTTCAAGCAGTGCAACCAGCTTGCTCATCGTGAATGTCAGCACGAAATAGATGACGCCGATGATGATCAGCGGCTCAAGTACCAGATAGGTCTTGCCGGAGATCGTCTGATACTGGGTCATCAGGTCGCCGACGTAGAACGTGGAGGCCAGGGAGGTCTCCTTGGTGATGGCGACAAACTCGTTGCACATCGCCGGCAGCACGTTTTTGAACGCCTGCGGCAGGATGATGCGCGTCATGGTCTGACCGGCGGACAGGCCCAGGGAGCGCGCGGCTTCCGTCTGGCCGCGGTCGATGGACTGGATGCCGGAGCGGAAGATCTCGGACATGTACGCGCCGGAGTTGATGATCAGCGCGACCGCAATACAGGTGAACTTGGAGAGCTTGAGCGCGGGCAGCATGTCCGGCAGCAGGAAGTAGAAGAAATACAGCTGAAGCAGAAGCGGCGTGTCGCGGATCACCTCGGTGTATACAGCAGCGATACCGTTGAGGATTTTCGACTTGGACAGACGCATGATCGCGACGAACGCGCCGATGATGCAGCCGATGAGCACGGAGATAAAGGCCAGCAGCAGCGTCGTACCCAGGCCGTTGACGAAGTTCATGCCGTACTTGACCAGCAGTCTTTCGATATTGGCGAGCAAGGTTTTTCCTCCTTATAATGGGGTCGTTTTACAGGGATTCCACGCGCGTCATGGCGTCAAAAACCATGTCCGGCGTAATGGGATAGGGGATATGGGCCATATCGGGGCCTGTGGTGGCCTCGATCAGGGTGCTTTCAAGCGCCTTGCGCTCAAGCGGGACGTTCATCTCCCGCAGCGTGACCGGCGTGCCAAGCGACTTGAGGAAGCGCTGAAGCTCCTTCGCTTTATCTGTCTGGCCGTCGAGCATTAGCTGAACCAGCGCGCCGTACGCGACCAGGTCGCCGTGCAGGCAGTCCCTTTCCACATGCTCAAAGAGCTGCAGACCGTAGCAGACCGCATGTGCGAGCGCGCAGTTGTAGTCGTCGTTGGCCATCAGCGAAACCAGACCGGCGGACACGATGATGCTGCGCGCGCAGATCTCCATCGCAGAACCCGCTTCATGGCGCAGCACTTCATCAAGCGCTTCACGGCCGTATTGCAGGATCGGACCATAGCAGGTCGAGGAAAGCGCCACGCCGATGGCGGACATGTGATCCATGCCCTTGCCCAGTACGTCGCCGCGCGCGGAGAATGTGCTCTCCAGATGCTTGGCGAGCGTGTCGCCCATGCCCGCGCGGAAGTACTTGTCCGGTGCGTTCGCGGCGATCTCAAGATCCACCAGCGTCAGCGCGGGCGGCGCATCGAAGAAGATAAATCGGTCGAACGGGCCGTCCTCACGGTATACGACGGATAGCGCCGTGATCGGCGCACAGTTGGACACCAGCGTCGGCAGGCTGACTAGCGGCTTTTTGAGCAGATCGGCCACGCCCTTGGCGGTGTCGATCGCTTTGCCGCCGCCCATGCCCACGATGAAGTCGGGAGCTATCGGCGCGATTTCGTCTGCAAGGCGATTCATGGCGCTTTGCGTGCAGGCGCCGCCGAAAGGGAGCGCCCCCAGCAGTGTCATGTCGCTGCTGCTGAGCGCGGCAACGAGGGAGGGCAAGCCCTTTTCCATCGCCGTCACGCCGCCGACCACGACAAAGCTTTTACCCAGCTCACAGCACAGCGCCGGGAAGCGGGCGTATACGCCGCGGCCAAAGCAGAAGCGCGGCAGGGTAATGAGATCAGTGATGTACATTACTTCAGCAGCTCCGGAATTTTCGCCAGGCGGTCGAGCGCCTCGTAGAGGGTTTCTTCGCTGCGCGCGAAGTGCAGACGGATCAGATGATTGACGTCCTCGCGGAAGAAGCTGGAGCCCGGCACGGCGGCAACGCCGACATTGCGGATCATCCACTCGCAGAACTCCATGTCGCTTCTGTCGTGGAACAGCATCCCTTCCTTCTGGAAGTCGCTGATATCCACCATCACGAAGTAGCTGCCCTGCGGCACGGTGTGCTTGAGGCCGATCCTGTCCAGACCGTCGAGGAAGATCTGGCGCTTCTTCGTGTAAAGCTCGGTCATCTCGTCGTAGTAGCTCTGCGGGAACTCAAGGCCCACCACAGCAGCCTCCTGCAGCGGGGATGCTGCGCCGACGGTCAGGAAGTCGTGCACCTTCTTCGCGTTTTCGATCACATAGGCCGGTCCGATCAGGTAGCCCAGACGCCAGCCGGTGATGGAGTACGTTTTCGAGAGGGAAGAGCAGCAGATCACGTGGTCGGCAATCTCCGGCAGGGAGCCTGCGTAGACGTGCTTGTGCGGCGCGAAGATGATGTGCTCGTATACCTCGTCGGTGATCATATATGCGTCGTACTTGACACACAGACCGCCGATGTAGAGCAGCTCATCTTTGGTGAAGACCTTGCCGCAGGGATTGGACGGGTTGCAGACGATGATTGCCTTGGGATGCTGCCTGAACGCATCCTCGAGCGCCGTGCGGTCGAAGTCGAACGTCGGCGGCACCAGCGGCACAAAGATCGGATCCGCGCCAGAGAGGATTGCGTCCGCGCTGTAATTCTCATAGAACGGAGAGAAGACGATGACCTTGTCGCCCGGATTGCAGACGGTCATCATCGCGCTCATCATCGCTTCCGTGCCGCCGCAGGTCACCAGAACCTCTGTCTCGGGATCGATCTCGCGGCCATAGGCCTTGCTCTGCTTGCGGGCGAGCGCCTGACGGAAGTTTTCCGCGCCGAACGTGATGGGGTACTGATGCGGGCCCTCGTCGGCCACCTCGCGCAGGCGATCAGTGATCGCCTTGGGCGGCGGAAAATCCGGGAAGCCCTGAGAAAGATTGATCGCGCCGACCTCATCGCTGATGCGGGTCATGCGGCGAATAACAGAATCCGTAAACGTCTGAACACGGCGGCTCAGTTCCGGCATAATTATTCACACCTTTCGGCTATTCATACACAAATACGCAAATGCATATAGCGCAGATATTCTATCATAATCAATGAAAAGAAACAACAGCTAAGCCTCAACTTTTTTCAAAAAAACGCAGATTTAAGGCCGAATCACGAGGATTGGGTCCTTTTATGCAGTATATTCACTTGACATATGCATACCGTCGTTGTACAATAGCGCTATCATTCGTTTGGAGCCATGCTCCGGCGATGAATAATTGAATAGGGGGTAATTCCTTATGAAGAAGCTTTTTGCGCTTGTGCTCGCGATTGCGATGATCATGACCTGCTCTCTGGCGATGGCGGATCGTCTGGCGGATATTCAGGCGAATGGCAAGCTCGTCGTTGCGACCAGCCCGGACTGGCCGCCGTATGAGTACATCGACGACGAGGGCAACGTGACCGGCACCGACGTGCTGATGGTCAAGTGGATGGCCGAGCAGCTGGGCGTTGAGCTGGAGCTGCAGGAGATGGCGTTCGACGCCTGCCTCGCCGCTGTTGCCATGGGCGACGTAGACATGGTCGTGGCCGGCCTGACCTATGATGAGGAGCGCACCAACGCGATGGACCTCACCGGTATCTACTGGAACGAGGGCGATCAGGGTCTGCTCGTCAAGAAGGGCATGGGCGCCACCTTTAATTCCGCTGAAGCCTTCGACGGCAAGAATGTCGCCGCGCAGAACGGCACCAACCAGCAGATCATGGTCGAGGAGCAGCTCACCGGCGCGACTCTCGAGCTGATCACCAAGATCCCGGACGGCGTGAACATGGTCAAGAACGGCCGTGTCGACGCTCTGGCAATCCCGAAGACCGTGTATGACAGCGTGCTGGCCGAGAACGACGATCTGGAGATCGCCGAGTTCGCTTTCGATTTCGAGGGCGGCAACTACATCGCCAGCGTCAAGGGTGAGCAGGCCCTGACCGATAAGATCCAGGAGCTGATCAATCAGATCAACGAAGAGGGTCTGTATCAGAAGTGGGTCGACGAGATCCTGCTCGCGAAGTAATCTTCAAAAGCATCAAAAGGACCGGAATACTCCGGTCCTTTTCCTTTGCCCGAAATCTGCGTGCGGTTTATTCCGCCGTATGTATTTGCGCGGCTTATGCGATTCTCAAATCAGATTAATCTCGTGCAAAGCAATGAAGGGAGTCTGAGGGTTCGGATTCTCCGAACTGGGACAGGAGTGAATGACAGCCCTGTGGGCTGTCAGAGCTGTCCTGACCGACGAGCATCGAGCGAGGAGAGAGAAATCCCTCAGGCAGGTTTAAGCGGAAGCACAACGTATGTCATGGGTGTTCCTGTGCAAATCTATTTGAGATCAGCATGAATCAAAAAAGACTGCCCTTTCGGACAGCCTTTTCTTTTTGATGGATTACTTGCCTTCAGCCCTGGCAGCAGCCTTGGCAGCAGCTTCGCGCTTGTTGATCTTCTGCTGATTGTAGATAGAGAAGAGGACGGTAGCGACAGCAACCACGAAGAAGCCGATGGCGATCGGATGACCGGTGATGGCCAGGAAGTTGCCGTTGTTCAGGTCCATGAAGCGGACGAAGTTCTGCTCGCACATCGGTCCAAGGATGAGCGCGAGGAGGATCGGGCTGAGCGGGAACTCAAGCTTGTTCATGATCCAGCCGATCACGCCGAACACCACGCACACGCCCACGTC
>SVGO01000016.1 GCA_015056305.1 Clostridiales bacterium
GGCCGCAGCGCGCGCTTTGCCGCCAAGCTTTCCGTGGGCGATAAGATCACACTGACCGGCCGCCTGCAGTCGCGCGCGTATCAGAAGCAGATGAGCGACGGCACGGTTGTGGAAAAGACGGCTTACGAGGTCTCCGTGGGCCATCTGGAATTGATCGGCGACGAGCAGGAGACCGCGGGCGATCCCGCCGCGCAGGGCATGAGCGACTTTCGCGCGCACGCAGCGCTGACACAGTGAGGAGAACGCTGGGGATTTCATCCTCAGCCCCCTGCCCGGGGGAATTCTTCCCCCGGACCCCCATGTACGCTTCGCGGCGGCTTAAAGCAGGTTTTGCTGGATTCCCTCCGCTGCGCGCATGCGCGCAGCGATGAAGGGACAAGGGACGAAATCCCTTGTCGGGTTTTGGGGATGAAATCCCCAAGCAGGTCTGACCAGCAGCCCTGACGTTCCTCCCCGTGCCTCCGAAAAAAACCAGGCAGAGTCGAAAGCTCTGCCTTTTTTTCCTGCGCGGACTATGCTATAATAAAGCGTGACCAAGCGACATACGGAGGTACATATGCTGGAAGAACGCATGAATCAGGAGCAGCTTGAGGAACTGGCCGAGGCCATGCTCACCATCAGAACACGCGACGAGGCGTTTCTGTTTTTCGAGGATATTTTTACCATCAAGGAACTGCAGGCTGTCGCCCAGCGCCTGGCTGTGGCGCGCCTGCTCAAACAAAAGGTGACCTATCAGGATATCGCGGACCAGACCGGCGCCAGTACGGCGACCATCAGCCGCGTCAACCGCAGCCTGACCTACGGTGCGGGCGGCTATCAGATGGTGCTTGGCCGGATGAAGGATACCTCCGGTGCGGCTTCGGACGAATGAGGAAATCATGATGAATCTGCAGGATCTGAACAATGAACAGCGGCTCGCAGCTCAAACGCTGGACGGGCCGCTTTTGGTGCTTGCCGGCGCAGGCTCGGGCAAGACGCGCGCGCTGACCTATCGCGTGGCGAACCTCATCGATCATGGCGTGCCCGCCTGGTCGATCATGGCGATCACATTCACCAATAAGGCGGCGGCAGAGATGCGCGAGCGCATCGAGAAGCTGGTCGGCCCGTCCGCCGCGGACGTGTGGGTGTCCACGTTCCATAGCGGCTGCGCGAAGATTCTGCGCAGGGATATCGAGAAGCTGGGCTATAGCCGTTCGTTCACCATCTACGACGACGACGACCAGATGAGCGCGCTCAAGGAAATCCTCAAGCGCCTGAATATCGACGAAAAGTTCCTCCCGCCGCGCGAGATCAAAAGCAAGATCTCCGACGCGAAGAACAAGCTGCTCTCCCCGCCGGAGTGGTTTGCCCAGTCCGACAGGGATTATCGCAGCCAGATGGTTCTGGACGTGTACAATGCCTACGAGGAGAAGCTCAAAAGCTCCAATGCGCTGGACTTTGACGACCTGATCGTCAAGACCCTCGAGCTCTTTGCGAATCATCCGCCGGTGCTGGAGGCCTATCAGCGCAAGCTGCGCTATATCCACGTCGACGAGTATCAGGATACCAACTACGCGCAGTATATGCTCGTGCGCCTGCTCGCCCAGCACAGCCGCAATCTCTGTGTCGTGGGCGACGACGATCAGTCCATCTACGGCTGGCGCGGCGCGGATATCCGCAATATTCTCGATTTTGAGAAGGATTTCCCGGACGCAAAGGTGATCAAGCTCGAGCAGAACTACCGCTCCACCGCAAACATCCTCGATGCGGCCAATCAGGTGATCGCGCTCAATGAAAACCGCAAAGACAAGGCGCTTTGGACCGAGGAAGGCCCGGGCGAACAGATTAAACTCTATCGCGCCGGCGACGAGCGCGAGGAGGCGGCGTTCATCTGCCAGCAGATCCGCACGCTGCAGATGCAGGGCGAGGATTATTCGCGCTTCGCCGTGCTCTACCGCACCAATGCGCAGTCCCGCGTTATTGAAGAGGCGTTCGTGCAGAGCGGCGTCAAGTACCGCATGTACGGCGGTCTTCGCTTCTATGACCGCAAGGAGGTCAAGGATATTCTGGCGTATCTGCGCGTGATGGTCAATCCTTCGGACGATATATCCGTGCGGCGCATCATCAACGTGCCCAAGCGCTCCATCGGCGATACGACGGTGAATGAACTGGCGAAATACGCAGCCGAGCAGGAGATGCCGCTGCTCACCGCCTGCATGGATATCCCGGAGACGGTCGGTTCCAGAGGCCGAAAGAGCGTGGAGAAATTCTCCGAGCTGATGATGGGTCTTACGATGATGGCGGAGACGATGAGCCTGACCGAGCTGGTGCAGTACGTCATCGACACGACGGGACTGGAGAGCCAGTACACCAAGGAAGACAACGACGAAAACCGCACCCGCGTGGAGAATATCCGAGAGTTTGTCGGCGCGGTCAAGGAATTCGAGGAGAAGGCCGAGAATCCGACACTTGTCGATTATCTGGAAAACGTCGCGCTGGTTTCCGATCTGGACGCGATGACCGAGGACGGCGGCGCGGTGACGATGATGACGCTGCACAGTGCCAAGGGCCTGGAATTTCCCAACGTCTTCATGGTCGGCATGGAGGAGAATCTCTTCCCGTCCATGCGAAGCCGCGACGACACGGCCCGCATGGAGGAGGAGCGCAGGCTCTGTTACGTGGGCATCACCCGCGCAAGGGAGCGGCTGTATCTTTCTCATGCTTCCCGGCGCATGCTCTACAATCAGATGCAGTTCAACGATCGTTCACGCTTCATCGACGACATCCCGCCGCGCGTGATGGAGGATATCTCCCAGACCCGCGAGCCCTTCGGCATGCCTGTGGGCGAACGGCGCGGCGGCTTCAGAAGCGCAGCTTCGCAGCAGGACGGCGCATGGCGCCAGCCGGCGTGGAGCAAATCCAGCTCGTTTGGCGCGCAGCAGCAGGCAGGTCAGAGTAATTGGAAGCCCAAGACGGCCTATCAGACAGCCATGCCCACGGGACAGAGACAGAGTTTTGCCTCCTGGAGCCGGGGAAGCGGCGCGGGCATGGGTGTGACCGAGCGCGTCGGCGGCGTAAGCGTCTCTGGCGTGCAGCGCGGCATGGCGTCTAGAAGCGAGCCGAATGTGGTTCGTTCTTCCGCGCACGAGGCGGCGAGGCCTTCGATCTTCTCCGCGGGCGATCACGTCATGCATAAGAAGTTTGGCCGCGGCGCGGTCATCCGCGTCACGGGCAGCGGCTCGGATAGCCGGATCATGATCAGATTTGACGACACACGCGTGGGCGTGAAGGAATTCGCGCTGTCCATCGCGCCGATCATCAAGATGGAGGGATAACCCATGGATGAGCGCAAGCGCATGCAGGAACTCATCGAGCGCCTCAACGCCGCATCAAAGGCGTATTACGACGGCAATGACGCCGTGATGTCCGACGACGAGTGGGATGCGATGTACGCCGAGCTGCGCGCGCTGGAGGAAAAAACCGGCGAGCGTCTGCCGGATTCCCCGACCAGGCGCGTGGGCGGCGAGGTGCTTGAGGGTTTCAAGCCGCACCGCCACATCGCGCGCCTGTGGAGCATGGACAAGGCGCAGAGCGAGGCGGAAATCATCGCCTGGGCGCAGCGCTGTGAGAAGCTCACGCAGCAGGCCGGCGGCCTGCCGCAAAGCGCTTACTGCGTGGAATACAAGCTCGACGGCCTCACGCTCAATCTCACCTACGACGGCGGTCATCTTGTGCAGGCCGCCACGCGCGGCAACGGCGAAACCGGCGAGGGGATTCTTGCGCAGGCTAAGACTATCCGCTGCATCCCGCAAACCATTCCATTCACGGGGCGCATGGAGGTGCAGGGCGAGTGCATCATGCGTCTTTCGACGCTCAAGGCATACAACGAGACGGCGGACGAGCCGCTCAAGAATGCGCGCAACGCCGCTGCCGGCGCGCTGCGCAATCTCGATCCGAAGGTGACGGCCAGCCGCAATCTGGATGCGCTGTTTTATCAGGTGGGCTATATCGAGGGCAGAAGCTTTGCTTCCCAGCAGGAGATGCTCGATTTCCTCAAAGAGAACGGCCTGCCCGTCAGCCCGTTTGCGGGCTATGCGGATTCGATCGAAAGCGCGATGGCGCTGGTGCATCGCATCGAAGAGGAACGCGACAATCTCGATTTCCTCATCGACGGCGCGACGATCAAGCTCACCGACATGCGCACCCGCGAGGTGCTGGGCACGACGGACAAGTTCCCGCGCTGGTCGATTGCATTCAAATTCGCCGCGCAGGAGACCGTGACGAAGCTGGAGGATATCTCCTGGGAGCTGGGCAGAACCGGCAAATTAACGCCGCTGGCGCACCTTGAGCCGGTAGACATCTGCGGCGTGACGGTGAAGCGCGCGACGCTCAACAACTATGGCGACATCTGCCGCAAGCGCGTGCGCGTGGGCAGCGATGTATGGGTGCGCCGCTCCAACGACGTGATCCCGGAGATCATGGGCGTCGTGTGGCAGGGGGAGGGCGAAGCGCCCGAAACCGACATCGTTCCGCCGGATCGCTGCCCGGCCTGCGGCGGCGCGCTCACTCAGCGCGGCGCGCATATCTTCTGCCTGAACAGAAAAACCTGCCGACCGCAGGCGATCGCGCGCATGGCGCATTTCGCCTCCCGGCAGGGCATGGATATCGAGGCGTTCAGCGAGAAGACGGCAGAGCTGTTTTACGATCATCTCGGCGTGCGAAGCGCAGCCGATCTGTATCAGCTGGACAAGGCGAGCATGGTCGCGCTCAAGGGCTTCGGCGCCAAAAAGGCGGATAAGCTGCTCGCCGAGCTGGAGAAGAGCAAGTCCTGCGAACTGGACAGCTTCCTCTTTGCCATCGGCATCCCCAATATCGGCAAGAAGACCGCGCGCGACCTGATGGAGCACTTCGGCTCGCTGCAGGCACTGATGGCAGCAAGTGAAGAGGAGCTCGTGAGCCTTGATGATGTGGGCGGCATTGTCGCCGCCTCGATCACCGAATACTTTGCCGACGAGGAGAATCTAGCGTTCGTGCGTGCGCTGCTTCATGCGGGCGTTGAGCCGCAGATCCACAAGGAGGAAGCGGCGGGCGATCTGTTTGCCGGCATGACGTTTGTGCTCACGGGCACGCTGCCGACGCTCTCTCGCGCGCAGGCGGAGGAGATCATCCGCAAAAACGGCGGCAAGGCGGCGGGCAGCGTATCGAAAAAGACCAGCGTTGTGCTCGCCGGCGAAAGCGCTGGCAGCAAGCTGGAAAAGGCGCAGAAGCTCGGCGTGCGCATCATGGACGAGGCGCAGTTTCTCTCGCTGGTCGGCGGTTCTTCTGCACAGCCGAAAGCCGCTGCCGCTGAGACTGCGCAGCTGAGCATGGAAGATCTGTTCAAAATGTAATCGCGTTTGCGCATCACGGCGGAAAATTCTGAGAATTCATGCGGTTGCGTCTTTCCAATTTCTGTCGCCGGTGGTATAATTATATGATGATTTTCCCATACGTCTGAGAAGGGATGTGTCTTGCCGTGAAGAGCATGACCGGTTATGGCCGATGCCATATTGAAGAGGATGGCCGCGAGATGACCGTGGAGGTCAAGAGCGTCAACCATCGCTTTCTGGATATTTCCTACAGGCTGTCGCGCACGCTGTCGTTCCTGGATGACGCTGTGCGCAAGGGCGTAGGTGCGCGACTGGCGCGCGGCCATGTCGATGTGTTCGTCAGCTATGCGAATCATCGTCAGGACGCCAGGGAGGTACGCGTGGATACCGCGCTGGCCGTGGCATACAGGACTGCGCTTGCCGAGCTCGCTGCAGCCGTTGGCAAGGACGCCGACGTTCCGCTGACGGACTATGCCCGCCTGCCGGACGTGCTGACCGTGCAGGAAAAGGAAGAGGACCAGCAGACCGTGCGCGAGCTCTTTGAAAGGGCGCTCGCGGGCGCGCTGGATGGCCTGATCGCCATGCGCGGGCAGGAGGGCGAGCGCATGCGCGATGACATCCTGGAGAAGATCGCCAATATCGAATCCATCCGGGGTCGCGTTTCCGAGCGCGCGCCGCTGGTTGTCGCGGAATACCGCGATAAGCTCCATCAGCGCATCGCGCAGCTCACCGACGGCGAGATCGACGAGGCGCGGCTGATCACCGAGGTTGCGATTTTTGCCGACCGCGCCGCCATCGATGAGGAGCTTGTCCGCCTTACCAGCCATATCGCTGCCATCCGCGAGACCGTGGCGCTTGCCGAGCCCGTGGGCCGCAGGCTGGACTTCCTCGTGCAGGAGCTCAATCGCGAAGTGAACACCATTGGATCAAAAGCGTCCGATACCATGATCGCACAGGCTGTCGTCTCCGCCAAGGGCGAGATCGAAAAACTGCGCGAGCAGGTACAGAACGTGGAGTAACGGGGGTTACGAGGGGGACGCCGGGCTGCCGCCCGGACCCGCTCGGGGACATTGTCCCCGAACCCCTTCATCGCTGCGCGCATGCGCGCAGCGGAGGGATTAAGATAGACTTGCTAAAACAGCCGCGAAGCGGAAGAAGGGGTCTGGGGACGATGTCCCCAGGCAGGTTTTAGGGCGGCAGCCCTAACGTTCCCTGGAGGTTTGTATGGATATCAAGCTCATCAACGTCGGCTACGGAAACTTCATTTCCTCCAGCCGCATCATTGCGATCATCGGACCGGAGTCTGCGCCGGTCAAGCGCATCATTCAGGAGGCCAAGGAGGAGCGCCGTCTGATCGACGCGACCTACGGCCGCCGTACGCGCGCGGTGATCATCTCCGACAGCGACCACGTGATTCTCTCGGCTGTGCAGCCGGAGACGATCGCGCATCGTTTCGACGTCAAGGATAACACCACGATTGTGGAGGAGGAAGAGACCTGATGGAAGCACAGAAGAGGGGTACGCTGTTCGTCTTCTCCGGTCCGTCCGGCGTGGGCAAGGGTACGCTCAACGCGAAGCTCTTTGCGGAGTTCGGCGAGCAGATGGCGTTTTCCGTCTCGGCGACCACGCGTGCGCCGCGCGAGGGCGAGATCGACGGAACGCACTACTTTTTCATCAGCATGCAGGAGTTTGAAAACCGCATCGCGAATAATGACTTTCTGGAGCATGCGCAGTTTGCTGGCAACCGCTATGGCACGCCGAAATCGTATGTGATGAGCCTGCTTGAAATGGGCAAGAATGTGCTGCTTGAGATCGAGGTACAGGGCGCGATGCAGGTGATGGAGCGCATGCCCGAATGCGTGAGCATCTTTGTGCTGCCGCCCAGCTTTGAGGAGCTGGAGCGCCGCCTGCGCGGACGCGGCACCGAGACGGAGGAGAAGATCCTCAGGCGTCTTGAGACCGCGCGCGGCGAGCTCGCCTATGCGGACAAATATCAGTATCAGATTGTCAACGGCGGCGATCTTGAGGCAGCCTATCAGGAACTGCGCAGCATCTACCTGAAGGAGACAGGACGGGTTTGATGTTTTGCTGTGTATCGTGCCAAAATCTGCGCGAAGGATCGTGCAGCGGGCACTGAAGTGGTTTTATACTGTCAACAATTTCGGAAATGGAGGCGGCATTGCCGCCCCGCAGAGGAGGATTTCGCTTATGTCTATGACCAATCCCAACATTCTTCAGCTGCTGGAGAAGGCGGACTGCCGCTATACGCTGGTTGTCGAGGTTTCCAAGCGCGCCCGTCAGCTGGTGGACGGCATTCAGCCGCTCATCGACGCCAAGGACAAGGAGAACATGCCCGTCTCCATCGCGGTGGATGAGGTCAATCGCGGCCTGATTACCTACGAGCGCACCACGGAAGATGTCAAGTAAAAAGAAAACATGCATTGTCCTCGGTGTCACCGGGGGCATTGCTGCATATAAGGCATGCGAGCTGCTTCGCCTGCTGCAAAAGCGGGGCATGGACGTGTATGTGGTGATGACGAAGCATGCGTGCCAGTTTGTTGCGCCGCTGACGTTTGAAACGCTCTCCGGCCATCCTGTCGCGGTGGATACGTTTGAGCGCCCGGCAACGTGGGAGGTCGAGCATATTGCGCTGGCCAAGCGCGCGGATCTGTTCCTGATCGCGCCGGCAACGGCGAATATCATCGGCAAGATGGCGTGCGGCATCGCCGACGACATGCTCTCCACGACCGTGATGGCGACAAAGGCGCCGGTGATGATTGCCCCGGCGATGAACACCGGCATGTGGGAAAACCCGGCGACGCAGCAGAATATCGCCACGCTCGTCTCCCGCGGCGTGCATGTCGTCACCCCGGCGACGGGCCATCTGGCCTGCGGCGACAGCGGCGCGGGCAAGCTCGAGGACGTAAGCGTGATTGCAGAGCGTGCAATTGCCATTCTTGAAAAGAAGAAGGACATGCTGGGCCTTCGCGTCATGGTGACTGCCGGTCCCACGCGCGAGGCGCTTGATCCCGTGCGCTATATCTCCAATCGTTCTTCGGGCAAGATGGGCTACGCCATCGCGCGCGCAGCCATGGAGCGCGGCGCCGAGGTCACGCTGCTGACCGGTCCTGTCGCGATCCAGCCGCCGCAGGGTGTGCGCGTGATCCCCTTTATGACCACGCAGGATCTGCTTGAGCGCGCGCTGGAAAACGTGAGCGGACAGGATATCATCATCCAGTCTGCCGCGCCCGCGGATTACCGCGCGAAGGAGATCGCCCCGCAGAAGATCAAGAAGCAGGGCGGCACAGATATGATCATCGAATTGGCCGAGAATCCCGACGTCGCCGCGACGCTGGGCAAGAATAAGCGCGCAGACCAGACGTTTGTCGGCTTTGCCGCCGAGACCAACGACGTGCTCGCGCATGCGAAGGGCAAGCTTGAGAAAAAGAACCTGGACATGATCGTCGCCAACGACGTGACCGCGCCGGGCGCGGGATTCGACGTGAATACCAACATCGTGACGCTGATCACGAAGGAGGACATGCTCTCCCTGCCGCTGATGAGCAAGGACGACGTCGCCGATCAGATTCTCAGCGGCGTCCTGAAACTGAGAAAGTGAATACGTGCAGCTTTTCCGCCGCTTTCCGTATGGAGAGCGGCGTTTTATGTATATATCTGCGCTGATATGACGGATCAATCTTGACTGTATGCCCATTTGCGCATATAATGGAATGTACTTGATTATGGGTTATCTTAACCTTGCGCGAGAGGAGGCGGATGAAATGGCGAAAAAAGGCGAACGATCGCTGGTGCTTTTGTGCGTTGTTTTCGGTTTTGTCTGTCTGCTTCTGAGCGGCGGCTGGCGGCTTGTCGGCACAGCCGCGGGCGGGGAAGAACCCATGCCGGTCCGGGAGTTTGCACAGGTGCGCGCCGTGCTTTCGCAGGCGCAGGAGCCGCCGGCGCAGACAGGCGTATCCGTCCAGCGCGAAGAGAGCGCGCAGCGGATGCATGCCGCGCCCGTGCCGCAAGATCAAGCCCTGAATCCCCGCGTGACAAGCGACGCCAATGGCAACGTGCTGCTGGGGCAGACGTATATGCGCGCGGTATATCAGGCCTTTGCGCTGGATGACGGTTTTGTGTAAAGGATAGTGTGTCTTCACAAACCCGATCAAACAAGATAAAGAGAGGAAAATCACTATGGCGAACAAGAATGTAAAGCCGAAGAACCCGCGCACCCGCGCGCTGGTTTCTCTGGTTGCCATCCTGGTGGTCGTCGCGATCTGCGGATACGTGGCGCTGTTTGGCATTGGCAAGGGCACGATGATCAACTACATCAAGCCCTGGGGCGAGGCGATCTCCCTGGGTCTGGATCTGCGCGGCGGCGTTTACACCGTTTACGCGGCGGATAACGACGGCAGCGCCGACTTCGAGACGAAGATGAGCTCCACCGTTTCCATCCTCACCAGCCGTCTGACCCGTCAGGGCTTCACCGAGGCGACCGTGACCCGTCAGGGCACCGACCGCATCCGCGTGGAGATCCCGAACGTCTCCGACCCGAACGAGATCCTGCGCATCATCGGCACCCCGGCGCAGCTGGACTTCGTGGATGAGGCCGGCAACGTGCTCATGGAAGGCTCCATGATCAAGAACGCCGCCGCTTCCCAGGACGAGAACGGCATGCCGTGCGTCGCCTTTGAGCTCAATGACGAGGGTGCGAAGGTCTTTGCCGAGGCGACCGCTGCGAACCTGAACAAGACCATCGCCATCACCCTGGACGGCGAGGTTATCTCTGCGCCGACGGTCAACTCCGTCATCGCGGGCGGCCAGGGCCAGATCACCGGCGATTTCACCGCCGACGAAGCCAAGAACCTGGCGACCCTGATTCTCTCCGGCGCGCTGCCGCTGAACCTGACCCAGCTCGAGGTCAGCGCGATCTCCGCGACGCTGGGCGTTGAGGCGCTGGATAAGGCGATCCTCGCCGGCATGATCGGCGTGGCGCTGGTTATGCTCTTCATGCTCTTCCGCTATCGCATCTGCGGTCTGGTGGCCGACATTGCGCTCACCATCTACATCATGATCGTCGTGCTGCTGCTGGCGCTCACCGGCGCGCAGCTGACCCTGCCAGGCGTCGCGGGTATTATCCTGGGCATCGGTATGGCTGTCGACGCGAACGTCGTCATCTTCGAGCGTATCCGCGAGGAGCTCTCTGTGGGCCGTCCGCTGCCGTCCTCCATCAAGAAGGGCTTCTCTCACGCGCTCTCCGCGATCATCGACGCGAACGTGACCACCGTCATCGCGGCTGTTGTGCTCTATGCCTTCGGCACCGGCACCATCCGCGGCTTTGCGCTCACGCTGGGCATCGGCGTTCTGACCTCGATGTTCACCGCGATCTTTGTCACCCATAAGCTGCTGGACATCTTTGCCGAGCTCGGCATCAAGAACCAGAAGCTGTTTGTGCGCTAAGGCGGGGAGGATAGTATCATGAAATTCGAAATGAAGAATCGCCTCAAGCCCTGCGCAGCGCTTTCCGCTGTGATCATCGTGATCGCGCTGGTCATGACCATGATGGGCATGGGCATGAATCTGGGTATCGACTTCACCGGCGGCACCCTGATGACCTACAACATGGGCGCTGCTTTCAGCGTCGACGACGTCAATGCTGCGCTTGCCGAGTGCGACATCGCCGACGCGCAGATCGCCGCGACCGGCGAGGACAACACTCAGGTGCAGATCCGCATCAAGGACGTCGAGAATACCGATGACCTGCGCGATCAGCTCGAGGAGAAGCTCGCCGCGACCTATCCGGCCATTGAGTACGTGGACATCACCCGCGTCGGCGCCGTTGTGGGCAGTGAGCTGATCAACAACGCGATCAAGTCTCTTACGCTGGCCGCTGTGCTCATGCTGGTGTATATCGCGTTCCGCTTCGATCTGTATTCCGGCCTGGCTGCGATCATCGGCCTGGTGCACGACGTGGCGATCATGATGTCTTTCGTCGTGATCCTGCGCAGCTTCATCCGCGTGGAGACCACCTTCATCGCGGCGCTGCTGACCATCGTCGGCTACTCCATCAACAACACCATCATTATCTTCGACCGCATCCGTGAGAACTCTCACAAGGCCGGCGTGCGTCAGCTGCCGCGCGAGCAGATCGTCAATCTGTCCGTGACCGAGTCCCTGCCGCGTACGCTCAATACCACCATCACCACGCTGCTGACCGTCGTCACCCTGTACATTCTGGGCGTCGACTCCATCAAGCAGTTCGCGCTCCCGCTGATCATCGGCATCGTTGCGGGTACCTACAGCGCGAACCTGATCAATGGCTATGTCTGGGCGCTGCTGATGGACCTGCGCGCCAAGAGCAAGAAGGCGTAATGAATGTTTCCGTAAGGGCGGACGCTTTGTCCGCCCTTGCGGTGCTTTCGTATTTCTGCTTGGCGATGGGCGTGGGACCATGCTTATCGCCAAACAGAACCCATTTTGACCGAAATCTGACGGGAAGGAGGCTGCACATATGCTTCGGTTTATGCCCAAGCACGCGCAGGAGCGCGTCATCCCCGATGCGCTCAAAACGCTCGGCGTGCCGGACCAGCTGCTTTGTCTTTTGCTGGATCGCGGCATCGATACCAAAGAGAAGATCGACAAGTATCTGCATCCGAAGATGGACGATCTCTATGATCCAATGCTCATGCAGGACATGGACAAGGCTGTGGCAGTCATCCGCGACGCCGTCAGCAAGGGCGAGGAGATCGTCGTCTTCGGCGATTATGACGTCGACGGCGTGACCGCGACCGCAATCCTGCTGACGTATTTGCGCAAGCAGGGCGCCAAGGTCGGCTATTATATCCCGGATCGCCATGGTGAGGGTTACGGCCTGAATATCGCTGCGGTGGAGCAGATCGCATCCCACGCGAAGCTCCTCATCACCGTGGACTGCGGCATCACCTGTCCCGATGAGGTCGCGCGCGCGACCGAACTGGGCATGCGTGTGATCGTCACCGATCATCATCAGCTCGGTCCGCGGCTGCCCGAGTGCTCTGCCGTGCTCAATCCGCTGCTGGGTGATTATCCGTTCCGCCGCCTGTGCGGCGCGGGCGTGGCGTTCAAGCTTGTGCAGGCGCTGGGTGGCATGGAGGCGATCGAGTCCCTGTGGGAGCTTGCCGCGCTGGCGACGATTGCCGATATCGTGCCGCTGCTGGATGAAAACCGCGTGATCGTCTCCTTTGGCCTCAAGGCCATGGCCGCTTCTCAGCGCCCGGGCCTGATCGCGCTGATGGAGTCTGCTGGTGTGGACGCAAAGAACGTGTCCGCGTCCGACGTGGCTTTCCGCATGGCCCCGCGCATCAACGCAGGCGGCCGTCTGGCGTTGGCGTCCCGCGGCGTGGAACTGCTGACGACCAGGCGTCTGGATGCGGCTCGGGAGATCGCCGCGGAGCTGGATCAGGATAACGCCAAGCGCCGCGAGATCGAGCTGGAAATCTTCCAGCAGGCGGACGAAAAGACCCGAAATGAAATCGATTTCCTGACCGAGCGCGCGATCGTCGTGTGCGGCGAGGGATGGAATCCCGGCGTGATCGGCCTTGCGGCCTCGCGCCTGGTTGAAAAGTATAAATGGCCGACGATCCTGCTGGCGCAGGACAGCGACGTGTGCGTTGGCTCTGCGCGCTCGATCCCGGGCGTGGATATCCATCAGGCGATGTCCGCCTGCCGCGATTTGTTTGTCCGCTTCGGCGGCCACGCGCAGGCGGCAGGCCTGACGATCGAGAAAAAGAACGTATCCGAATTCAGGCGCCGCCTGACGCAGGCGATTAAGGAGCAGTCCGAGCCGGAGGCATTCATTCCTACAGAGGAATACGATCTTGAGCTGGAGCTTTCTGATATGACGGAGGCGCTTGTGCAGGCCTTTGCCTCCATGCAGCCCACGGGCTTCGGCAATCCGGCGCCGGTATTCTGCGTGCGCGGCGTGCATACGACCGACGTGCGTACGATCGGTAAGGAGGGCGCGCATCTGCGAATGCGCCTGTCCGGCGGCGCGGACATGCGCAATGCCATCGGCTTCCGGATGGGAGAGAAGGCAAAGACGATGCCCGAGGTGATTGAGGCAGTCGTGGGTCTGTCGATCAACGAATGGCAGGACCGCAGGAGCGTGCAGTGCGAGCTGCGCCAGTTGAGGCCCTACATGCCTGCCAAGGCGTTCCTCTCCGAGTGCCAGCGCAGGCAGGAGGAGATCGACGCGGCGATGATCGGCGCGCTGCTTCTGCCGCAGGGCAAGGCGGCTTCACATGTGGAGCGTATGACGCTTGAGGAGGCAAAGGGCGTGCTTTCCGGCGAATTGCTCACGACCTATCAGGGTACGCTTCTGTGCGTGCATTCCCTTGCTGCGCTGAAGATGCTCAATATCCATCTGGCGATCCTGCATGCGCAGCTGGACTATGCGATGCGCGAGCTCGATGATATCCGCAGCTTCAATACGCTGGTGATGGCGCCGGACTGGCAGAAACTCAATTGCCATCCCACGGCGATTGTCACGCTCGATGGCTTTATCTGCGATGAGGAGCGCGCAGCGGCTCAGGCGAGATTCCCAGTCGCGCGCATCATCGAAGTGACGGACATGGCGTCTTATCGAGCGTCTGCGGCGCAGAGGCTGCACTGCAGCGACGATGATCTTCGCGCTCTCTATCGCGTGCTGCGCCAGAGGGAGAAGATGGAATATACAATGAATATGCTTGCCGGTGAAACCAGCCTGAGCGAGAGTCAGGTGCTTCTTGCGCTGAATATCTTCAGCGAGCTTGGCCTGCTGGAATTCACGCGCGAGCCGCTGCATTACAGGCTGATTCCCAGCGGAAAGGTATCCCTGGAGTCCAGCCTTCTTCGCGGCAGGCTGATGAGTATAATGGGATAAGGAGGTATACCTGTTTGACACACGAAGATTGCAGAAGTCTGGAAGAACTGATCCAGATTGTGGTCAAATATCATCCGGACGCTGACGTGGCGATGGTTGAAAAGGCGTATCACTTTGCCCAGAAGGCACACGAAGGCCAGATGCGCAAGTCCGGAGAGCCGTATTTCTTTCATCCGCTGACCGTTGCCGGTCTCCTTGCCCGATTAATGCTTGACCCGCCGACGATTGCGGCCGGTCTTCTGCATGACACGGTGGAGGACTGCGAGGAAGTAACGCTCGAGGCCATCACCAAGGAGTTCGGTCAGGATGTCGCGCTGCTGGTCGACGGCGTCACCAAGCTCAAGCGGTTGGATTTCTCCTCCCGCGTGGAGCAGCAGGCGGAGTCCATCCGTAAGATGATCCTTGCCATGAGCAAGGATATCCGCGTCGTGCTCATCAAGCTGGCGGACCGTACGCACAACATGCGAACCCTCAAAGCCCAGTCGCCTCAGAGCCAGAAGCGCATCGCGCAGGAGACGCTGGATATCTACGCGCCGCTGGCGCATCGTCTGGGCGTGTACAAGATCAAGCAGGAACTGGAGGATCTGTGCCTGCGCTATCTGGATCCGGAAGGCTATCAGAATCTGATCGCAAAGGTTGGCATGAAGCGATCGGAGCGCGAGGCATATATTCAGGTCTTCATGAAGACGCTGGGCGACAAAATCTCCGAGATGGGCATCAAGTACGAGATCAGCGGCCGCCCGAAGCATTTCTACAGCATTTACCGCAAGATGGTGCTCCAGCATAAGCCCTTTGAGCAGATATTTGATTTGATCGCATTGCGGGTGCTGGTGGACAGTGTGCAGGACTGCTATGCCGTGCTGGGCGTTGTGCATACCCTCTGGAAGCAGATTCCCAATCGCTTCAAGGACTATATTTCCATGCCTAAGCCGAACATGTATCAGTCGCTGCATACGACGGTCGTTGGCGAGAACGGCATGCCCTTTGAGGTGCAGATCCGCACGCATGAGATGCACCGCATCGCCGAATACGGCATCGCTGCGCACTGGCGCTATAAAGAGGGCAAGCAGGCTGCCGATAGTATGGACGGCAAGCTCTACTGGCTGCGTCAGATCCTGGACTGGCAGAACGACATGCGCGATTCGGAGGAATTCATTTCCTCGCTCAAGGTTGATCTGTTCAGCGACGAGATTTTCGTCTTCACGCCCAAGGGTGAGATCGTCGACCTGCCCAGAGGCGCGACGCCGATTGACTTTGCTTATCGCATCCACAGCGCCGTGGGCAACAAGTGCGTCGGTGCGAAGGTCAACGGCCGCATCGTCACGCTGGATTATCAGCTGGATACGGGCGATTTTGTCGAGATCATCACCCAGCAGAACAGCAAAGGCCCCAGCCGCGACTGGCTGAAGATCGTCAAAACCTCGCAGGCAAAGGCCAAAATCCGCAATTTCTACAAAAAAGAGCTCAAGGACGAGAACATTGCCACCGGCAAGTCTATGCTCGATGCTGAGGCCAAGCGCCAGTCCTCGAGCCTGTCCGTACTGATGAAGGCGGAGTATGCCGAGCCGATTCTGCGTAAGTTCTCCTTTGCGGATCTTAATGATCTCTATGCGGCGGTCGGATGCGGCGGCATTACGGCTGCGCATGTGATCACGCGCCTGCGTGAGGAACAGAAGAGTCACGAAAAGCCGCTGGTGCCCGTGCTTCCGCGCATTGCGCCGGAGCAGACGCCTGCCAAGGGTGGTAAGTCCTCTTCAAAGGACGACATGGGTATCCGCGTGGCGGGTCTGCCGGGTTGTCAGGTGCATTTTGCCAAGTGCTGCACGCCGCTGCCGGGCGACGAGATCATCGGCTATATCACGCGCGGACGCGGCGTGACGATCCACTCCCGTGAGTGCGTGAATGTCAATGACTCGCATGATCCAGCGCGCTGGATCGAGGCGGAGTGGTCCGATACGACCAATTCCTCCTACAACGGCTCTATCCAGATTCTGGCCGTCGATAGAAGCAACCTTCTGGCTGATCTGATGAGCTATCTGTCCGCGCAGAAGGTGACGGTCTGCGCGCTCAATGCGCGCGTGAACAGCAACCAGACGTGCACCATCGAGTTGACGCTGCAGGTTTCCAGCAAGCAGGAGCTCGACTGGGTGATCAAGCAGATCGCCAAGCGGCAGGACACCATCGAGATTTTCCGTGTTTAATCGGCGTGCTGCCGGAGACACTCCCGAAAAATCCACGCAATTCCTGTGTTTTGGCGTACGTGGCTGGTGTTTTGCAAAAAGATTTACATCACAAGAAAGCGAGTATAAAGCATGAGACTGGTGATTCAAAGGGTGCTCGAGTCCAGCGTGAAGGTGGACGGCAATGTGGTCGGCTCCATTGGCAAGGGCTTTATGGTGCTTTGCGGCGTGGAGGAGGGCGATACGCCCGACGATGTGCGCTACTGCGTGGAGAAGACCGCGGGCTTGCGCATCTTTGAGGACGACGCAGGAAAAATGAATCGTTCGATCATGGATGAGGGCGGCGAAATTCTGGCGATTTCCCAGTTCACGCTCCATGGCGACGCGCGTCACGGACGCCGCCCGAGCTTCTCGACCGCGGCGCGCCCGGACGTGGCTGTGCCGATGTACGAGGCGTACTGCAAGGGCCTGCGCGACAAGGGCATCCATGTGGAAACCGGCATTTTCCAGGCGGATATGAAGGTCTCGCTGATCAATGACGGCCCGGTGACGCTGCTGCTGGATTCCAGGAGGACGTTCTGATGGTTCAGCTCGATATCCGCATGGTGACCGGCGGCCCGCTGGATGTGAATACCTATGTCGTCGGTCCCGAGGGTGGGGCTGGCTGCGTGGTGATCGATCCCGGCGCGGAGCCGGAGAAGGTGCGCGCTGCGGTCGGTGATCGCCATGTTGAGGCCGTGCTGCTCACGCATGGCCATTTTGACCACATGCTCTTTGCTCAGCATTGGCTTTCTCTGGGCGCGAAGCTCTATGTGCATGCGCTGGATGCGCAGGCGCTGCGCAGCCCGTCGCTCAATCTCAGCCGGGTGGTCAATACGCAGCTCGTTCTGCCTGCTGCCGACGTGCTGCTGCAGGAAGGCGATATCGTGCGCGAGGCAGGGCTTGAGCTGATTGTTCTGCATACGCCCGGCCATACGCCCGGCGGCGTGTGCTATCAGAGCGGAAAAACGCTCTTTTCCGGCGACACACTGTTCTACGGCAGCTATGGCAGGCTCGATCTGCCTGGCGGCGATGCGGGAGATATGATTGCATCGCTGACCCGGCTGATGCAGCTGGATGCGGACACGATCGCCTATCCGGGTCACGGCATGAAGACGAAGATCGCCTGGGAACGGGGGAACTACGCGTGAGAATCGCTATCCAAACCCCGTTTGAGGGGTTTATGAATGACATTGCCGACGTGGTGCGCCTGTTCTATGGCGAGGGTGCGGCGGTAACCATGCTTGAGGATCACGACGCCGAGCTCACGCATACCCATGCGCAGGAGAACGGTATATGGATTGAGCATTTTATGCTTGCAACCGGTGCGACTTCCCTGTCCGCAACCCAGCGCGGCGAGGCATTTGACTGCGGCGGTCTGGAAGAAAAGCGCCAGCTCAAGCGGCTGATCAAGCGCTGCTGCTACAGGCTTTTTAAAGAATACACCGGCAGGCGGCCCGCGTGGGGCTCGCTGACTGGCATCCGCCCGACAAGGCTGTATTATCAGCAGATGGAGGGCGGAAAGAGCCGCACCGAGGCGAGGGAAGCTCTTGCGGATCTGTTCGATTTGTCCGAAGAAAAGCTCGGTCTGCTCGATGAGATCATCACCGCGCAGGACGGCCTGATCCATAGACCGCAGAACGCTTGCGATCTGTATATCGGCATTCCGTTCTGCACGACGCGCTGCGCATACTGCTCGTTCTCTTCCGGCGAAATCGGCAATGGAAAACTGGTCGAGCCGTATCTGGATGCGCTCTTTCATGAGATCGACCTGTGCAGCGAGTTGGCGCGGGAGATGGGTTTGGATATCCGCGTGGGTTATATCGGCGGTGGCACGCCCAGCAGCCTAACGACCAGGCAGCTTGACAGGCTTCTGTGCCGTATGCAATCGCGCTTTGGCAAGCTTTCTGAGCTGACCGTAGAGGCCGGCAGGCCGGATACGCTGGACAGGGAGAAGCTTGCCATGCTGCGCAGCCATCCCGTCACGCGCATCAGCATCAATCCGCAGACCATGAACGACGAGACGCTCCGCGTCATCGGCCGTGCGCATACCGCACAGCAGACGATCGACTGCTATCATCTGGCGCGTGAGCTCGGCTTTGACGATATCAATATGGACGTGATCGCTGCGCTGCCGGGCGAAGACTACGCAATGTTCGCCCACACGCTGGATGTGATCCGTGGGCTTGATCCGGACAGTCTGACCGTGCATACGCTGGCGATTAAGCGCTCCTCGAAGCTGCATGAGCAGAAATATCAGCAGCAGGAGGAGGACGTCGCCCGGATGGTCGCCCTGGGACGGGAGACGGCCCATGCGATGGGCATGCGCGCCTATTATCTCTACAGGCAGAAATACATGGCCGAGAATCTGGAGAATGTCGGCTATGCAAAGCCAATGAGCATTTGCCGCTACAACATCGACAACATGGAGGAGACCACCAGCGTGCTCGCTCTGGGCGCGGGCGGAATCTCAAAATGTGTCATGCGGCAAGAGGAAAAGATCCTGCGCGCACCGAATATAGCCAATATCGAGCAGTACATTGCCCGTGTGGATGAAATGGCTCAGCGCAAGCGTGCCGCCTTTGAAGAGAAGGCCGCGTGCATTGCCGCGATGCAAAGAGGAGAGTGAGGCATTCGTGATCATCAGCGATAAACAGGAACTGCGCCGCTGCGTCAAGCAGCTGGTGCGCCGCGCCAATGTCTGCGAGGCTTCGCTTGATTTTGACGTCGAGCACGGCGAGGTCGGCGTGGAGGCGATGCTCGATCTCTGGGCGCGCCCTGCGGTGACGCCCGGCGAGGCGCTTCTTCGCTCGACGGCGGATCAGACGCCGTTTTCGCCTGATGCGCGTGCGATGTTTGCCGCGTTGGACGCGCTGGATCTGCCGGTGAAGGATCTGGACCGCGCAAAAACGCTGCAGCTGGAATACGAGCGACCAGCATATCTGCGTGAGGTGCTCGATACGCTGCGCGCCAAATGCGTGCTTGTTCGCGTGAAGGCGGGCCATGCGTCGGCGGCTGTGTTTGAGGACGACCGATTTGAGCCGCTTCTGGTCGCGGAAAGTGAGCGGTTTGCCCCCGGTCGCTATGGCGTGGATTACGCCGGCGCAGCCAGGATGCTCGCCGACGCGGCTGCTGTGTGCGGCGCACGCAATATTGCACCGGAACGGTTTGATCTTGAGGCGCTGAAATATTGCTTGCTTCCGCTGTGTCAGGATGGCGGCTATGCGCTGCATGTACATCTTTCCAGCGAGGAGGAGATCGCAAGGTTTGCGCTGCTGCTGGATGAATTCGATGGTGTGCGTGCGCTGGTCAGCGCCGATCACAGCGCGCAAAAGCGCCTGATCGACGAGGCGGCGCAGCGCGTGCGGATGCTTGTATGCCTGGACGGCACGGATGAACTGGCCTATGCGCTCGAGCGCCTGGGCACGCGTTTTGTGGCATTCAGCGCAGGCGCGCGGCTGCCAGAGCAGATGCTGGGCCGCTGGCTGCTGGAGAAGGAAAAAATCTGGCAGGTGATGAGTGAAGCATATCTTCCGCTGGCCAGAACAGGCTATGAGCTGGAGAGCAGCGCCATCGAGCGCGATGTGCGCCGGATTCTGTGCGACAATCTGCTTTCGCTCTGCCGGAGCGAACAAACGTAAATGATCATTTGATGATTTCAGGAGGAAACAACGATGAGCAATCCGATTTTTACCATTGAGATGGAGAATGGCATGACCATGAAGGGCGAGCTGTACCCGGAGATCGCGCCCAACAGCGTGGCGAACTTTGTCGAGCTGGCCAATAAGGGCTTTTATGACGGTGTGATCTTCCATCGCGTGATCCCGGGCTTCATGATCCAGGGCGGCGACCCGATGGGCCAGGGCATCGGCGGCCCGGGCTACTGCATCAAGGGCGAGTTTGCCCGCAATGGTTTCCCGAACCCGCTCAAGCATACCCGCGGCGTGCTGTCTATGGCGCGCAGCATGATGCCCAACTCTGCCGGCAGCCAGTTCTTCGTGATGGTCGAGGATGCGCCGCATCTGGACGGCCAGTATGCTGCGTTCGGCAAGGTGACCGAGGGCATGGAGACCGCCGATGCGATCGTCAGCGCACCGCGTGACCGCCGCAACGATAAGCCGTACGAGGATCAGAAGATGAAGTCCGTCCGCGTGGAAACCTTCGGCGTCGAGTATACGGTCGAAAAGATCAAGAGCAACAGGTTCTGATCGGGAGGCGCCTGGTGAAGAAGAACAAGGTTTTCATCCATCTGATGGGCCGCGAGTATGCCTTGCTGACCGATCAGGATGTGGCGCAGGTGCAGCGCCTGGCGCGCTATGTCGATCGCAAGATGCGTGAGGTGTCGATCACGACCCGCGCCGGCGAGGGCATGGTGCCCATGCTCACGGCGATGACGCTGGCGGGCGAGCTCTTCAGCGCGCAGGATGAGAATGTACGCCTCAAGAGGGAAATCGCTTCGCTGAAGTCGGAGCAAAAAGCGGAATGATCCGGCGGCGGCACAGGCTCTGTGTCGCCGTATTTTCTCATGTAATCCAGCTTGGCCTGTTTGATAAGCGCGAAGCGAAATAGTGAGTCTGAGGGGCGATGCCCCTCAGGCGGGTTTGGGCGGCAGCCCAACGTATCCTCGGGCAGCTGCCCTAATACTCGGAGGTTTTATGGAATTGCTTTCCCCGGCGGGCAACCGCGAAGCATTGACAGCTGCGGTCTCCTGCGGCGCGGACGCCGTGTATCTGGGATACACGGCATTCGGCGCACGCAGCTATGCCGGCAATTTTGACGATCAGCAGCTCAAAGAGGCGACAGAATATGCCCATGAGCGCGGCAAAAAGATATACGTGACCGTCAATACGCTGGTCAAGCAGTGCGAGACGGACGACTTGTGCGATGTGCTCGAGCTGCTGTGCGAAACTGGCGTCGATGCGGCGATCGTGCAGGATCTGGGTGTGGTGCGCATGGCCAGGGCGCGGTTCCCGGAGCTGACGCTGCACGCCAGCACGCAGATGACGGTCAATAACGCGCAGGGCGCAAAGCTGCTTGGCGATCTGGGCCTTACGCGTGTGGTGCCTGCCCGCGAGTGCTCGCTTGCCGAACTGCGCAAGATGGCGGATACCGGCGTGGAGATCGAGGCATTTGCCCACGGAGCGCTGTGCGTTGCGGTGTCAGGCCAGTGCCTGTTTTCCAGCATGATCGGCGGAAGAAGCGGCAATCGCGGCCGCTGTGCCCAGCCGTGCCGCCTGCCATATAAGCTCGACGACGGGACGAGCGGCTATCTGCTCTCCACGCGCGACCTGATGCTCATCGATAAAATCCCGCAGATGCGTGACGCGGGCGTGTATTCCTTCAAGCTCGAAGGACGCATGAAGCGCCCGGAATATGTCGGCGTGATCACGAAGGCCTACCGCGAGGCCATGGACGCGGCCGAGGCACGTGTGCCGTATCATCCCAGTGAAAAGACGATTCAGGAGCTCAAACAGATCTTCAATCGAGGCGGCTTCACCGAGGGTTATGTCATGAACCGCAGCAACGCGGCGCTCATGAGCTGGGAACGCCCGAATCACTGGGGCATCCGAATGGGCCGCATCACGTCCATGCGCGGCCCGCTGGCCAGGGTCCTGCTGGAAGAGAATCTGAGCGACGGCGACGGGCTGCAGGCGCG
Organism: Clostridiales bacterium; assembly: GCA_015056305.1. GTDB lineage: Bacteria > Bacillota > Clostridia > Christensenellales > Aristaeellaceae > Ventricola. The sequence goes on from SVGO01000016.1 coordinate 22,126, forward strand.
CGGCAGGGAAGAAACCGACCTTACCTATTCCGGAAACGACGCCGTGGCCGGCACGGAGGCGACCGTACGCATTGCCTCGGGCAAGCATAAGCCGGGTGACGAAATCTATCGCCTGACGGACGCTGTGCAGATGGCCCAGATCCGCGCAATCATGGCCAAGGAGCAGATCCGCATCCCGCTGGACGGCGTGCTCACGGCAATGCCCGGAGAGAAGCCGACGCTTGAACTGCGCGATCAGGATGGACATACTGTCTGCGTGACCGGCGAGCAGGAGGTGCTCCTCGCACAGCAGCGTGCGCTCGATCATGACGGCGCACTCAAGCAGCTCTGCAAAACGGGCGGAACGCCGTATACGCTGGAAAACCTCAAGCTGATCAGCGAAAACGCTTTTATGACGGCGGGCATGCTCAACAGCCTGCGCCGCGATGCGCTGGATGCGATGAAGGCAGCCAGAACAAAGGTGACAAGAAAAGAAGTATCCGGCGTGGAAATGCCTGTCCAGAGGCCTGCGCAGCAGAGGCTGCTCATCGCCAAAGGCGAGCATATTCAGGACGCCGCTGCGCTGCTGGAATGCGGCGCGGATGTGTTCTATTGGGAACCGCAGGTCTTTTCGCCGGAAGCCATTGAAGCGCAGCTTGAAAAGAATCCGGGCGTCTGCCCGGTACTTGAGCTTCCGGCGGTGATGAGCAGCGAAGAGCTTCATGATATTCACGCGCTTGTGTGCCGCATGCCTCAGCGCTTTGGCGGCGTTCTTGCGAATAATATCGGTCAGCTGGGGCTTCAGTGGCCTGTGCCTGTCTTCGGCGGGCAGGGGCTCAATGTGATGAACGGGGAGTGTGCGGCGTTTTATACGGCGCTGGGCGCGCAGCGGCTCACGGCTTCCTGCGAGCTGAGCCTCAAGGAGCTTCGTGAACTGCTCTGCTGCGGCGGCAATTATGAAATCGAGGTCTATGGCCGTACGCAGCTCATGCTGCTGAGCCATTGCCCGATGAGGACGAAGCGCGGCGACGAAAGCCAGGATGACGCCTGCAACAGCTGCGCGGCAAACAGCGGCTGTCCGCAGGTGTATACCGATCGCAAGGGCTATCGATTCCCGGCGAAGCGCCAGAAGATGGCGCACGGCTGCGTGGTGCGGCTGTATAACAGCGTACCTACGGATATGGCACGCTCGGCCAGGAAGCTGTATGACGCGGGCGTCTGCCTGCGCGTGAGCTTCACCGACGAGCCGCCTGCAAGACAGAAGGAGATTGTATCGTCGTACCGCCGGGTGCTCGACGAGGGGCAGCCAACGCATGATATGACGGAAGGAGCAACGCTCGGCCATCTGACCCGCGGCGTTGAGTAAAGGAGATTGCCATGACTGAGAGATCCTTGCGGGTGCTGGAATTCCATAAGATCCGTGCGCAGCTCTCGCAGTTCTGTGTGTCGGATATGGGCGCGGCGCTGTGCGACAGCCTGCAGCCCGTCAATCGCATCGACGATGTGAAGCGCATGCAGCAGGAGACGCGCGAAGCGCATGATGTGCTGACATATCTGGGTGGTACGCCGATGATCGCCTTTTCCGACGTCCATGCCCAGCTGCATCTGGCAGAGATCGGTTCGACGCTCTCTCCGCGCGCGCTGATGGATATCGGCGCGTCTCTTCGCGCCGCGCGTGCCTGCCGCGACGCCCTGGTCAATCAGGACAGGCAGGGCACGCCGATGATCACGGCGAACGCCTCACGGCTGTCGACATTCCGCAATGTGGAGCAGGCGATTTCCGATGCCATCATCAGCGAAGATGAGATCGCCGATCGCGCCAGCTCGGAGCTGTTTGCCATCCGCAGGAAGATGCGCGCCTGCAATGAGCGCGTGCGCGAACGCCTCAACAGCATGATCCACAGCCCGACCTATGCCAAGTACCTGCAGGATACGATCATCACCATGCGCGGCGATCGCTATGTGCTGCCGGTCAGGCAGGAGTATCGATCCATGGTGCCGGGTATCGTGCACGATCAGTCTGCGACCGGCGCGACGATCTTTGTGGAGCCGATGTCCGTCGTTGAGATCGGCAACGAGCTCAAGCAGCTGGTGGCCAGCGAGCGCGCAGAGATCGAGCGTATCCTGCGCATGCTTTCTAGCCAGATTGCGCCGGATGCGCAGGCCATGTCGGATAATCTGGCGATTCTCGCGCAGCTGGATTTTGCCTTTGCCAAGGCGTCGCTGGCGCGCGAGATGTTTGCTGTGGAGCCCAAGATCAACGGCGAGGGCCGCATCAGGATCATCCGCGGACGCCATCCGCTGATCGACCCGCAGAAGGTCGTTCCGCTGGATATCCGTTTGGGCGAGGATTTCATCAGTCTGATCATCACCGGACCGAACACCGGCGGCAAGACGGTTACGCTCAAGACCACCGGTCTGTTTACGCTGATGGCGCAGGCAGGCCTTCAGGTCCCGGCGGAATATGGCACGGAACTGGCGGTTTTTGACGACGTCTTTGCCGATATCGGCGACGAGCAGTCGATTGAGCAGTCGCTCTCCACGTTCTCCGGCCATATGAAGAATATCGTGTCGATTCTGGAGAATGTGACGCCGGAGTCTCTGGTGCTCTTCGACGAGCTGGGCGCAGGCACCGACCCGACCGAAGGCGCGGCGCTTGCGCAGGCAATCCTCTCAACGCTGCTGACCATGCGCACGCGCAGCGTAGCGACAACTCATTACAGCGAGCTCAAAGAATACGCGCTGACCACGCCGAACGTCGAAAACGCGTCGGTGGAGTTCGACGTATCGACTCTGCGCCCGACCTACAGGCTGTCCATCGGCATTCCTGGCAAGTCGAATGCTTTCGAGATATCCCGCAAGCTTGGCCTGCCGGAGTTCGTGATCACCAAGGCGAAGGATCTGCTTTCCAAGGAAGCCGTGCGTTTTGAGGACGTGATCGCTAATGCGGAGTATCATCGGCAGATCGCCGAAAAGGAACGCCAGATTGCTGAAGAGGCCAGACAGGAAATGGTGGCGATCCGCAATCAGGCGGAGGCCGAGCGCAAGAAGCTCGAGGATCAGCGAGACCGCGCGATCAAGAAGGCGAAGGACGAAGCCAAGCGCATCATCGAAAACACGCGCCGCGAGTCCGAAGCCATGATCACCGAGCTGCGCGCGATGAAGAAGGCGGGCGGCGCGCAGGAACACGAGATCCAGCGCGTGAAAAAGAAAATGGAGCAGGCGCAGGAGGCGCTGGCCGAAAAGAAAGAGATTGGCGGCGAGATTCCCAAGTCGGTCAAACCCGGCGATATGGTGCATATCGCTTCCATGGACGTGGACGCCACGGTCGTCACCGCGCCGGATGCGAAGGGCTATCTGCAGCTGAAGGTAGGCATGATGAAGATGCGCGCGCAGCTGTCCGATCTGCGCACGCTGACGTCGACCCAGCAGATGATCAAGAAGGAGCAGAAGAAGCTCGAGCGCAAGAAGTCCATGCGCGAGCAGCGCGTGGATGTGATGACCCGCATCGTGCGCCAGGAACTGGATGTGCGCGGCATGGCGCTGGACGAAGCGCTGCCGGAGGTGCAGAAATTCCTGGACGATGCGATGCTGTCCTCGCTTGGCGAGGTGTCGATCATCCATGGCAATGGCATGGGCATTCTGCGAGCAGGCATTCAGGACTGCCTGCGCCGGCATCCTTGCGTGAGCAGCTTCCGCCTGGGCCGCTATGGCGAAGGCGAGACGGGCGTGACCATCGTGTCGCTCAAATAATCAGGCGATTAGTTTCTTGCTTTCCTGCCCAAACTGAGGGGCGGGGTGAGCGTATGAAAATGAAAAGAGAGATTGCAGCGAGCGCCCTGCTCATGGGAACGCTCGCTGCAATTCTGTATGTCGGTAAGGCAGCTGGTTCGGAAACGAAAACCGTCTATGCGCAGGGAGAATACGTTCAGCTGCTCAGCGGCACGAGCAGTCCGTTTGCCGACGTCGCCAATACCGTGATGCCATGCGTGGTCGGGGTCAGCAATCGCGCGAACACGTACAGCATCATCAGCGGACAGACGGAACTGGTCGAGCAGTCGACAGGCTCCGGCGTCGTGATCACGACACAGGGACATGTGGTAACCAACTATCATGTGGTTGAAGGCGCCAGCGACGTGCAGATTCTCTGGCAGGGACAGTATCTGAAGGCAGAGATCGTCGGTGTGGACGAACTGACGGATCTTGCCGTGCTGCGCGTCATGGAGAACGTGGCGTTGCCGGCGGTCAAGATGGGCAATGCGCAGGACGTCCGTGTGGGCGACTGGGCAATTGTCATCGGCAATCCGCTGGGCAAGCAGTTTGCCGATACGGTGACGGTCGGCGTGGTTTCCGCGCTCAATCGCGAAATTGACGGATCTTCGATCGTGAAGATGCTGCAGACGGACGCTGCGATCAATTCCGGCAACAGCGGCGGCGGCATGTTCAACACGCGCGGCGAGCTGATCGGCATTCCATCGCTGAAATTCAGCGCGTCCGGGCGGCGCGGCGTCGCGAGCATTGAAGGTATCGCCATGGCGATACCTATGGACGTGGCGCAGCCGGTCGTCAACAGCCTGATTCAATATGGCAAGGTGACAAGGCCCAAGCTCGGCATCTCCGTCATGACTCTGCGCGGCAGCGAAGAGCCGCAGGCTGGCATGCTGCCGGCAGGTGTGTATGTCAGCGCAGTCAGCGAGGGAAGCGCGGCGCAGAAAGCCGGCATACAGGCAGACGATATCATCATCCGCGTGGATGGAGAGCGCGTGACGCTTCATACGGATCTGACCAATCACATTGCCGCCAAACATCCGGGCGATCAGGTTGTTTTGACTGTATACCGGATTCCCGGACTGGCGGAGCTGACTGTACAGGATCGCGTACCGGCAGGCGAAGAACTGGAGTTTACCGTAGAACTGCAGGTTCCTGCGGAAACCACGCTCTGAGTACGGCGCATATTCATCTTTGCAGCCGCATACCTTTGCGTGACGGCAGGGAGGGATGATATGCAAGCTTACGATCTGTACAGGGATATTTCAGAGCGGACGCAGGGCGATGTGTACATTGGCGTCGTGGGTCCGGTCCGAACGGGAAAATCCACATTCATCACCAGGTTTATGGAGAAGCTCGTGCTTCCCGGCATAGAAAACGCACATGTGAGACTGCGGGCGCAGGACGAGCTTCCGCAAAGCGGCAGCGGCAGAACCATTATGACGACGCAGCCTGCGTTTGTGCCGGGTGAAGCGGTTGATGTGACGCTGCCATCAGAAAACAGGGTTCGTTTGCGTCTGATTGACAGCGTGGGCTATCTCGTCGACGGCGCGCTGGGCACGCAGGAGGGCGAGGCGCTGCGTATGGTGCATACGCCCTGGGCCAGCGGTGAAATGCCTTTTGAGCGTGCGGCGGAGATCGGCACGCAGAAGGTGATCGGCGAGCATTCGACGATCGGTCTTGTGATCACGACGGACGGCAGCGTGACAGACCTGCCCAGGGGCAGCTATGTGCCGGCGGAGGCGCGCGTGATCAGCGAGCTCAAGGCGCTGGGAAAGCCGTTCGCAGTGATCCTCAATTGCCAGAATCCGTCGTCCGGCAAGGCGCAAAATCTGAGAAAGACGATGGAGACGGAATACGGCGTTCCTGTCGTTGCGCTCAATGTTGCGCAGATGGAGGAAGAGGACATCCGAGACGTGCTGGAGCGAATCCTCAGTCAGTTCCCCGTGACGATGATCGGGATTCAGACGCCGGAGTGGCTATGCGCGCTGGATGAAGGCCATTGGCTGATGGAGAGCCTGACGGACAGTCTGGCCAGGAGCGTGCCGCAGCGGCTGTGCATTGGGGATATTCCCGGCGCGATGAAGGCGCTGCAGGAAAACCCATATGTCGAGAATATGCTGGAAAAAGAGGTGAGCCATGGGGCAGGGCAGGCGCTTTGGCAGATGAATCTGCTGGAGGGGCTGTTCAATCAGATTCTGGCAGAGCAATGTGGAACGGAAATCCGCAGCGACGCGCACCTGCTCTCTCTGCTTCGTGAGCTTGTCGCAGCGAAGAAAGAATACGATCGCGTCGAGCATGCGCTGAAATCCGTTCGGGAGACGGGCTATGGACTCGTACCGCCGCTTCTGGAGGAAATGACGCTGCAGGAGCCGGAGATCATGAAGCAGGGCGGTCGATTTGGGGTTCGCCTTCGGGCGAGCGCGCCGAGCCTGCATATGATCCGGGTGGATATTCAGACGGAGGTATCGCCCGTTGTGGGCACGGAGCAGCAGTCAGAAGAGATGATCCGCTATCTGATGGACGGATTTGAGCAGGATCCGCAGAAACTCTGGGGGAGCAATCTCTTTGGCAAGCCGCTTTCGGAGCTTGTCAGGGAAGGGTTGGCCAATAAACTCATGCATATGCCTGCGGATACGCAGCTCAAAGTCCAGCAGACGCTGGAAAAGATCATCAATGAGGGCAGCGGCGGGATGGTCTGCATTCTTTTATAAAAAAGACTTTCGGTTTGTTGACTAAAAACAAACCGAAAGTCTTTTTTGTTCGTGAGGATTATTGAGCGAATTGACGAAGCGTGAAGGAAAAATAAGGTTCGGCATTAGGCGAACAAACGAAAAAAAGGGGAAAACTTTCTTTGCTTTTGTATATTTATGTGGTATAATAGAGCGTAACATTTTATTTCAATTCCTTAAGTAATGGATTGAGAAATGAAGGGAGGAACTTGTCTGTGGCTACTACCCAGACATTTGGCGGCGGCGTGCATCCGCACGAGATTGGCAACGGCAAAAACGCGACCCAGTCTCAGCCGATCATGAACGCGGCTGCTCCGGCTCGAGTGACGATCGCCATGTCCCAGCATCTGGGCGCCCCTGCGGCGTGCTGTGTAAAGGTTGGACAGGTGGTCAATATGGGCCAGGTCATCGGTGAGGCGCAGGGCGCCATCTCCGCACCGGTTCATGCGTCTGTTTCCGGTAAGGTTGTTGCGCTGACGAATTGCGTCCTCGCCGGCGGCAAGAGCGTCCCTGCCGTCGTGATCGAAAATGATTACGAGGACCGCTGGGATGAGTCTGTCAAGCCGTGCGAGAATGTCGATGCGCTCACCGCGCAGGACATCATGAACATTGCCCGCAACTGCGGCGTCGTCGGTCTTGGCGGCGCGACGTTCCCGACTGCCGTCAAGCTCAATACCGAAAAGCTTGATCCTAAGCCGGACACGCTGGTGATCAACGGCAGCGAGTGCGAGCCGTATCTGACCAGCGACCATCGCCTGATGGTGGAAAATGCCGAGCAGGTGATGGATGGCATCCGCTTTGCGATGAAGGCGACCGGCGTTTCCTGCGCCAAGGTCGGTATCGAAGACAACAAGCCGGACGCCGTTGAGGCGATGAAGGCTGCCGCGACCGAGGGCATCGAGGTCGTCGCGCTCCCGGCGAAGTATCCGCAGGGCTATGAGAAGATGCTCATCTACGCGCTGACCGGCCGCAAGGTGCCCAATGGCAAGCTGCCCAGCGCTGTGCAGTGCGTTGTGATGAACGTGGCGACCTGCGCCGCGCTGTCCGACGCCGTGCGAAAGGGCCAGCCGATCGTTGACCGCGTTGTGACCGTTGCCGGCCGTGTGGCCAATCCGTGCAATCTGCGCGTGCGCATCGGCGTTAATCTGATGGATGTGATCGATCAGGTTGGCGGCATGACCGAGGGCGTTCGCAAGCTGATCTGCGGCGGCCCGATGATGGGCAAGACGATGTCCACCATCAACACCCCGATCACCAAGAACTTCAGCGCCTTCCTGCCTCTGGGCGACGAGAGCGTGAGCGCGGAAGAGTCTGCCTGCATCCGCTGCGGCCGCTGCGTGCGCGCCTGCCCGATGGGCCTGATGCCGGCGAAGATGGATGCGCTCGTGCGTCACGGCGATTACGCCGGCGCGCTCGCCATTGGCGCGCTCAACTGTATGGAGTGCGGCTCCTGTACGTATTCCTGCCCGGCCAAGCGCGAGCTGCTGCAGGCTATCAAGGTTGCCAAGTGCATCGGCGGCAACATCAAGGCTTAAGTTACGGAGGAACGTGAAAATGTCTAAGTATGTTGTTTCGTGTTCTCCGCATCTGCGCGATAATGTGTCCACCAGGAGCATCATGCAGGACGTCTGCCTTGCGATGCTGCCTGCCTGCATCGTCGGCGTGCTGTTCTTCGGTTATCGCGCGGCGATCATCCTCGCATTGTCTGTTGCGGCTGCGGTTCTGAGCGAAAAGTTCTACTGCAAGGCTGCGCATATCAAGGATACCACCGGCGATTTCAGCGCCGTGGTCACCGGCATGCTGCTGGCGATGAACCTGCCGTCTACCGTTCCGTACTGGATGCCGGTTGTCGGCAGCATCATTGCGATCCTGCTGTGCAAGATGATTTTCGGCGGCATCGGCCAGAACTTCATCAACCCGGCTCTGGCTGCGCGTGCGATCCTCGCGCTGTCCTGGGCGAACGTCATGAATACCTTCGCCGCTCCGGCGTTTGGCAATCTGGCGGGCGTGGACGCCATTGCTTCCGTGACCCCGGTTTCCGGCGTCGCCAATGGCAGCTTCACCCTGGCGCAGCTCGCGCTGGGCAATATCCCGGGTACCATCGGCGAGACCTGTAAGATCGCGCTGCTGCTGGGCGCTGCCTATCTGTTCTATAAGAAGGTCATTACCTGGCACATCCCGGTTGCCTTCATCGGCTCCTTCGCTGCGTGCTATCTGCTCTTCACTGGCTTTGATGTGAACGTGGCGCTCTACCAGGTTCTCTCCGGCGGCCTGATCCTCGGCGCCTTCTTCATGGCGACCGACTATTCGTCTTCTCCGACGACGGCCAAGGGCAAGATCATCTTCGGCCTTGGCTGCGGCCTGCTGCTGTTCTGGTTCCGCTTCGGCAAGAAGGCTCCGGCTGAGTGGTGCTCTTTCGCGATCCTTCTGATGAACGTCGTGTCTCCGCTGATCGAGCGTGTGACCGGCAACAAGAGCTTTGGGGAGGTTAAGAAGTAATGGGTGACATTTTTAAGCTCGCGCTTCGTCTCTTCGTGTTCGCGCTTGTGGCTGCCGTCGCTCTGGCGATGACCAACGAAGTGACCAAGGGCCCGATCGAGGCCCAGAAGCTCGCCGCCAAGATGGAAGCGCTGGGTACCGTGCTTCCGGGCTGCGAGTATGCTCAGATTGAATATGAAGGCCTTGCCGAGGGCAGCAACCTTGACGAGATCTTCGAGGCCAAGGATGCCTCCGGTGCGACCGTCGGCTATGCGCTGACTGCGGCGCCGATGGGTTACGGCGGACCGATCCCGATCACCGTCGGTATCAGCACCGAGGGCCACATCACGCAGACCTTTGTCGGTGCTCTGCAGGAAACTGCCGGTCTGGGCACCAAGGTTGGCGAGGCTGACTTCAAGGATCAGTTCATTGCGATCCCGGCCGATCCGGATACCCTGAATGACAACGTCGATACCATCGGCGGCGCGACGGTTTCCTCCGGCGCTTTCGTCAACGCGGTTTCCGAAATCCTTACCTATTCTAAGAACACCCTTGGCATTGCGCCGAATGCGGGCGATAAGGACGCCATTCTGGCTGCCGCCGCCGCTGCTGCTGGCAATGCCGAGCCGGTGATCACCACCAACACCTACGACGTCAACGGCTTCGGCCCGATGAAGGTTGAGGTTGCGGTTGACGACGCTGGCAAGATCGTGTCTGTGAATGTCGTCGAGCACAACGAGACCCCGGGCTTCGGCGCGGATCTGATCGCTGCCGGCTTCGACGCGCTGGTGGGTCAGGACATCGCCGGCGCGGCCATCGATGTGAAGGCTGGCGTGACGATGACCTCCAAGGGCATCAATGCGGCTCTGAAGGCTGCTGGTCCGCAGGTTCCGACTGATCCGTATACCGTCAAGGGCTTTGGCAAGTTCACCATGAATGTTGCTGTCCAGGATGGTACGATCGCTGCGATCAACGCTCCGGTTCATAACGAGACTCCGGGCTTCGGCGCTGACATCCTCACCGAGGAAGCGCTGGCCTATCTGGTTGGTCAGGACATCGCGACTGCTCAGGTCGATATGAAGTCCGGCGTGACCATGACTTCCAATGCGATTGCTGATGCGCTCCGTCAGGCTGCCGCCGCCAACGGCATCGTGGTCGAGACCACTGAGGCTGCTCCGGCTGCCGACGCGACCTCTTCTGCGTCCACCGCCGCTGCCGCTCCTGCCGCTGAAACCGCTTCTGCCGGTAACGTCTACGACGTGAAGGGCTTCCAGCCGATGAAGGTCGCTGTTGAGGTCGACGAGGCTGGTAAGATCGTGTCCGTCGCCGTGACCGAGCACAACGAGACCCCGGGCTTCGGCGCTGACCTGATCAACGCTGGCTTTGACGCTCTGGTGGGTCAGGATATCGCGACTGCCG